>LOCH01000029.1:7835-11048 GCA_001516765.1 Vulcanisaeta sp. MG_3
TTGTACTAAGGCCTGAGGTGATTTTTACAGTGACCAGGAAACCAAGCTCCTACATGGGTAACCCATTCATTGTAGAGGCTGCATTGGCGTGGGGAGGCAGTATTGAGCCCAGTGACAAGCCCATAGTATATAGGTTCGCGAATAAGGTACCGCTAATATACGATGAGGGCAACGATGTCGTTAGGAAGATCGTTGATGAGATCGATTGGTCACAGTATAAGGTTAAATTCCCAGCGCCCCTAGCCATCGTTGTGCACATATGCTCCACAAAGATACCCTACGCGAGCGCAGGTAAGGAGGCTATTGCGGAGGTGCCTGAGATAGAGAGTGAGGTTAGGAATGCCGTTAGGGAGGTGGCTAGGAAGTTGAGGCTCTACATAACCAGGAAGGAGAAGGAGCAGGAGTTGCTGATGAAGTATGCAATATTCAGCATGTATGCTGAGGAAGTTGTCAATTCGTTGTCCTACGTGACCAAAGCCGATATAGAAGAACTAAGGAGTAGTATTACCGCCTTGATAAAGGCTAGGTTAAAGATAGAGAAATTCGAAGATCTAATAAACAATAACAATAAGGTTGAGAACACGAATGAGGATAATAAAGAAGAAACCCAATAAGGCGTCGAACAAACCCACACAATACACAACCCAAGCATCATAATTTCACCAAGACTTAGTGTATTTCAGAATCACGAGCCATCATCATGCGCTCAGTAGCACCAGCGTCTTCATCAAGTTCATGGTGTGTATCATAAGCTATAAATCTTTTCCCGCGAGCTTTCGCTTAATTAACTTCCTTAGTAAAGGGAGGATTCTCATTGGATTCTCACTGGTCGATCTAATCCTGAAAAGATGCGTTCTATCCTCCCTCTTATCACTACTACCAAAGCCAGGGATACCCTCGTACTCACTAAGTAATGCCCTCGCGATACAACTCTCGCCGTAAGGTAGAACCATAACCGCTAACTCATCGCATAGGTCATGGAGGTAATCCACATGCCAGTACTTAGTACGAACATCACCTGCCAAGTGCCTCATAATACGTGCACCGCAGTGATTACCACAGGAACCAACATATGCATAAATTCCCTCATCTATCCTAAATACGGAGCCCCTAGTCCTTACGTAGCCATTCCTGCATCTAAACAATACAATATAACTAAGAGGTGATGGGTTCACCATACGTATGTTACATTCACCAGGGCATTCTCTGGTATGGTACCATTGATTAAACTGCCCGCGTTGGTTGGTGGGTAATAGGTTGCTACATAGCATACAAAGCCGAGGTTTATTGAGTATGTGGCGTTGGGTAGTACTGGAACTATTAATTGCCCGTATTGCCCAGCCTCGTAAGCGTACGTCATACCCTCATACGTATACGCAGCCGTCATCGGTATTGACGGCATCGCCTGAGCCATTAAGTAAACATAGTATGAAAACTGTCCCGTTATGACCTGAGGATTGGATAGCCTATACGTTATTAATAGGTAACCAGGGCCCTTAGTTACCATATTAATCTCCTTAACACCCTGTAATGTATAGCCGTTACACCCAGTTACGGATAATGAGGCATTAATTAATAAATTCTCAACAATTATTTCCTTATGGCTCAAGCCCTGATAATAGGGCGATTGAGTGTTAGCTGCGCATTCATTCAATTCCTGCTGTAATTCCACATACTTACTCAATAAGCTCGTGTAATTACTTAGTAGTTCGTTGTATTTCATAAGTAACGTCGAATTTACAGTTTCATTATGAGGCATTGAGTATATTGAATGCACTACGTATATTACCATTAATGCGATTATTAACGACACCACCACGATAATGAATGTCCTGATACTAGGCACGGGTCATTAGTTAACCCTACAGGTAAAATAAAAGTTTGCTTCACATGCCCATGAGTCGTCAATTACCGCAACAGCAGAGTCATCACCCATTTTTCAACCTGCAGTAGAAGTCACTGGGTAAGTCTTTTATATTTGTCATAACCACCATAATGATTGGCGTGTCATTACCAAATTACTGCAATGAGCCGGAGGTGTTAGTTAAGATTCCTAATGAGGAGACTAATAAGGAGTGGGGTTTACCGCCCGAAAATAGATCCATGGACCTATACCTCAGGTATGGCTTTATTGTGGTTGATAAGCCAAGGGGCCCAACAAGCCATGAGGTGGCCGCGTGGGTTAAGAGGATCCTAAACCTAGACAGGGCTGGGCACTCGGGAACTCTCGATCCTGGAGTTTCGGGAGTCCTACCGGTGGCTCTTGGTGAGTCCACAAAGGCAATGCCCGCGATAAACACATTGGATAAGGAGTACATAATGGTCATGAAGCTCCATGGCGATGTCGATGATGATAAATTAAGGGCAATCCTTAAGGAGTTTACGGGAGCTATCTATCAAAGGCCACCATTGAGGAGTGCTGTGAAGAGGCAGGTAAGGGTTAAGCATGTTTACGAACTAGAGCTCCTCGAGAGGGATGGGAGGTACGTATTGATTAGGATGAATGTGGAGTCGGGAACCTACGCCAGGAAGTTGGCTTACGACATAGGCGAGGTTCTTGGTGTTGGGGCGAACATGAGGGAGCTTAGGAGGGTTAGGTTGGATGCTTCACGGAGAAGGAGGCTGTCAAACTCCAGGACCTTAAGGATGCCTACACACTGTATAAGGAGTACGGTGTCGAGGACCTACTGAGGACATACGTCAAGCCCGTGGAGTACATGGTAAGGCACTTACCCAAGGTCTGGATAAGGGACTCAGCCGTAGACGCCATATGCCATGGCGCGGCATTGGCGGTTCCAGGAATCGTGAAATTAACAAACAACGTGAAGAAGGGCTCTCTAACAGCAATAATGACGTTAAAGAATGAGCTCGTGGCGCTCGGCTACGCTGAGATGAGCTCTGATGATATAATGAAGGCGCAGAAGGGCATTGCCGTGAGGACGACGAGGGTTGTCATGAGGAAGGGCACATACCCACCTATCTGGAAGGAATTGAAGGAGAAGAAGAAAGCCGAGCGGAAGTCCGAAACCTCTAATGGTAAAACTTCTTAATCCCTTAAAACACTAAAAATAAAATACCAAATAAGTGCTTGATGAGTATTGAGGGTCAGCTGATCGATGAGGAGAAGCGGATCTACTGAAATGAATGTAATTAAGTCTCCAATATTCACTGATTCTGAGGTTGTGTGGTCGATGAAGCCCAGGTATTCCTTGA
>LOCH01000030.1:0-9115 GCA_001516765.1 Vulcanisaeta sp. MG_3
GCATTTCGTAGTAAGTGATTGGTGGGTTATTGATAGGGTTGGTGTCGAGAGGGCTAGGTACGTTTACCCATTTAGGACGTTGGTTAATGTCGGTGCGAGGGTTGGCTTCAGTACGGACGCCCCAGTCGAGCCATTGAACCCCTTCGAGACTGTGTATGCCGCAGTGACCAGGGGGCGCTATGAGAACATTGAGTTGCTAAGGTATACGGAGAATGAGACCCTAAGTGTTAGAGAGGCGCTTCATCTATACACGTGTGGTTCCGCGTACCTACTCCATGAGGAGAATCACGTATGTAGGCTGGAGCCTGGTTACCTAGCGGACTTCATAGTACTCGATAAGGACCCATTAGGTGTCGATGATAGGGAGTTGAGGGAAATGAAGGTTCTCGAAATCTACGTTGGAGGTGTTAGGGTGTATCCTGCGGATTAGAAAGCCGCAACCTCATTAACGCCTCTAATCAACCTGCCCATCCTAAACCTATCCAGCGCGAATGTGTTCCTAAACGTCCTCGACTCACCATACTTAATCATTTCTGTTATCATGAGTGCAAATGCGGGTGCTAGCTTGAAGCCGTGCCCACTCAGGCCAACGCAGAGTATTAGTTTTTTGATAGGCTCATCGATTATGGGCATCCAATCAGGCGTCACATCGTAGAGCCCCTGCCAACCGCCCATCAGCCTAGCCCCCTCAAACCAGCGGAAGCGCTTGGCGGCTCTCTCCATAACATCGAGCGAGTAATCGAGGGATGGTGGAGCCAATGGATTAAACGTGTCTGGGTCCTGCCAAACATCCTCCGGTGGGTACAACAAGCCCATTAGGGCATTGCTGGAGCCCTCGGGCCTTATGTAAAAGTTATTCACGTAATCAAACACGTTGGGTAGGGGCCTACCAGTATCTACCCTGACAATCCTCTCTATGATGTTCCTAATCGGCAGATTTAGTTGTGGCAGGACCTTGGGCGTCCACACGCCTGTGGCTATCACGTAATGCTCAGCCCTTATAGTATCATGGCTCTTCACCAACTCGATGCCACGTACCTCGTTGTTTTTAATCAACGCCCTGGCATCATCAATTACAAACTCGACGCCTAACTCCATAGCCCTCCTCATTATCGTGTTCGTGTACAACCCAGTGTCGGCATAGCCTGCATCCTCCTCATAAATGCCAAGCTCGCCATCCATAACCTCAGCATCGAGCAACTCCCTAATCTCACCACCGCCCATCAGCCTAACCCTCGCGCCGATCTTCCTCAGCATGTCGTGTATTGCACGCATGTTAGCCTCGTTATTGCCTATGACCAATAACCCCGTTTTTGTGAAGACGTTAACACCAAATTCTTTGCTGAAGTTCATGAAGAACTCATGGCTATAATGCGACATCCTAGCCACATCCTCATTGGTGTAATAGCTCCTAACTAAACCAAGGGAGTAGGCGGTCATGCCCTGGGCAACACCCCTTGAGTCAACAACCAAAACCCTAAAACCCTCCCTTGCTAGGTAATAGGCTGTTGTAGAGCCCGTAGAACCGGCACCAACCACAACGACGTCAAATCCTTCACGCATAGTGCATCCTTTATTGTCATTAAAGCCAACTTTATAACTGATATGTTGTTTCCCACTTAGGGTATGGTTGTCGCATGTACAAGGGATTGCTACGATACGTGCATATTCGGTGAGAAGTATGAGCCATTGAGGTTGTTCCCAGTAAATGGTTTCACATGTGCCAGAGGTAGGGCGGATTTGATTAGGAATGAGAGGAATAGGGTTTTGTCTGCTTATATCGATGGTAGGGAGGTTGGGGTCGAGGAGGCGATTAGGTATGTGGCTAGGCTGTTTAAGGAGGAGTTGAAAAGAAATCCTGCCAGGATATTACGTACAGACTATGATGGTAATCAGGGATTGCTAACGTGGTATTACCCAGACAGGTTATTCAATGTGATTGGTGCATCACAAACTGATAGGTCCATATGCTCCTCAGAGGGTCATGCAGCCATTAAGGCTCATTATGGCACGAGTATGGGCGCATTACCTGAGGATTTCCTTAAGTACGATACGGTGGTACTCTGGGCCTTTCCAGCCAGTATCTCGGCCCCGCATATTTGGGCGTTGCTTGTTAAGAAGTTTAAGGTGGCTATAGACGTTAGGCTTGGTGATACAGCGAGGAAGTCTGATAGGGCAATCATTGTTAGACCTGGCACGGACGTATTCCTCGCAATAGGCGTAATCAAGGTCTTGATAGAGAAGGGTCTCGTTGAGGGTAAGGTTAAGCATATTGAGGAATTGGCTAATTACGTTAAGGTTTTCTCCCTTGACTATATAGCTAGCGTAAGCGGTGTATCCGTTAATGATATTACCTGGCTTGCGGAACTGTATCATGAACGCAAACCCATAACTCTCATCGGCTTTGCCCTTGGCAGGTCCTTAAATGGTGGTGATGCAATAGGCATGATATCGCTAATCCCAGCCCTAGTCGGTATAAAGAGGGGCTATTACTACTCGAACTCCCTGGGTTGGGGAATAGACTTTGACTACTTACGTGGTCTCCACATGGCTAGGTCATCCAGGGTGATACCCATGGCGGAATTCGGGGACTATATCGAGCGAGGAGAGGTTAGTGTTGTGTATGTTTGGAATGAGAATCCAGCAATCACATTGCCAGGTGGTGATAGGCTTATTGAGGCGGTTAGGGAGGGTAGGGTCACGTTGATCGTTCATGACCCATTCTGGTCAGACACGGCTAAGATTGCCGATGTAGTTATTCCAGCGCCAACATTTCTCGAGAAGTATGACGTGGTTTATAGTTATTGGCATGATTACCTGGTATATAATGAACCAATAAGACCATTGAGAGGTGTTACCGAGGTGGACCTTGTGAGGTCAATAGCCAAGGAGGTAGGTATAGACCATCCACTTCTTGTTGAGGACCCGTGGAAAGCGGTTGATACAGCAATAAGGGGTGCTGGTGTCACGTTGGATGAATTGAGGAGTAAGAAGGTAGTTCGAATGAAACCCAAGTACCTACCTGCAGAGGAGCCGGATGCTCTGCCCCTACCTAACCCTATCGAACCAGAGCCTCTTAAAAATAACGAAGTGTATCTAGTGTTTACATCGCATCCATTGTATACGAATACCCAGTTTCGTGAGGTATACGGTAAACTGGAACCGATCGTCTATACGCACGACCATGAAGGCGTGTTACTGCTCGGGACCAGTCGTGGTATGGTTAGAGTTAGGGCCGTAAAGGATCCAAGCATTCCACCTGGTTTGGCATTGATTTATAAGAATAGTCTTGTAGATCTCGACGGCAAACCTATAAACGGCATTATTGAACCATATAAGGGGAAGTACGCTGGTACGCCTAGATTAAATGGTATCAAGGTTAGGATTATTGCGACATAGCTTAGTGATAAAGATCCTACGTCATTTATAGTTATTTCAACATATCTTTACTAATGAATTAAGTCATGGTGGCTTCATCATCATATGTATATTGTCACTTTGAAGGTTATGCTTTAAATTAATTTACTTAACGGTGTGGAAATGGTCGTTAAGCTAGTGAGAAATTCGGTTAAGGAGGTTAGGAATTTCCTAAGTAAACTTGGTTTATCTGTGGGTAGATGCTTTGATGATCATGAGTTGGTGTCACTATTAAGGAGCATAAACACTGGGGATAATGATTATTGGTTATTGGGGTGGAAGGAGTATGATACATTAGATCGCGCATCAACCTTCATCGTAATGCTCATGGATAGTGAGTATAGGGAGTACGTGATCAAGGTCTTAGTGAGTATTGGGACTATTGGTATAACGCTTCCCATCAACTACCTAGATCTTGGTGATGATGCCACTGGTGTGACTATAATGATGGGTGACGGGGTGGCTCACATATCAGGGAGAATATTGTGCATAAGGAAAATTAGGGTGAAGAGGATACCTTAGGAACTTCCCTGAACCTTAACACGCACCTTACTCCTAAGCTCCTCTATCTGCTCCCTCGTAACCTTAACATACCTACTCAACAGCTCTATTGGGACGTAGGCAAACCTGTCACTCATTCTCCACGTTGGCTGGACCTTACCGCCAATGTTTATTTTGGCACCACAGAACTTACACCTACCATCCTCAGTTAGGTTGACCTCGAGTATATCGAACCCCCTCCTCTTAATCACGACCCTACCGCAGTTAGGGCAGTACGTGTTTTCCAGCGGATGTCCTGGCACATTACCGACATAAACGTACTTAAGACCCTCCTCCTTAGCCACCCTAGCGTGCTCCTCCAAGGACTTTATTGGTGTTGGTGGTAGGTAATCCACCTTATAGTCTGGGTGAAACCTCAGGAAGTGTATTGGCGTGTCAGGCCCTAGGTTATCCACGATCCACCTAGCCAACCTACGTGCATACTCCAGGTTATCCCCTATTTCAGGCACCACTAGGTCCGTAACCTCTATGAATACACCCTTACGCTTCATTTCAAGGAGCGCTTGGAATATTGGTTCTGGGTCAGGGACCAATGAGAATTTCCTAAGGAATTTTGGTTCAGCATTACCTTTGAAATCCACCGTGGCTGCATCAAGGAACTTGGAAAGTAGATCCACGGCCTCATCAGTCATGTACCCGTTGGTCACGAACGTATTAAATAACCCCCTCTTCCTAGCCAGCACACCCACATCATGTGCGAACTCCATGAATATTGACGGTTCATTGTACGTATAAGTAACACCCTGAGCACCATAATCCTCAGCCAACTCAACAATTTTCTCAGGAGTTACCTCAAAACCCTCGAGAACCCTACGTTGACTAATATCGAAGTTCTGGCAGTATTGGCAAGCCCAGCTACAGCCATACGTCGATAGGGAGAGGACCATGGAGCCCGGATTAAAGTGGTAAAGGGGTTTCTTCTCGATAGGGTCTACGGCGATTGCCGATATCTTTCCATAAACCATGAGGTAAAGCTTGCCTCCTAGGTTCCACCTAACGCCGCAAAAACCGTACTGCCCATCGGATAGTTTGCACCTCCTCGCGCATGCTGTGCATTCAACCTTCCCGTCAGGCAATACCCTGTATAATGTGGCCTCTTTCATTACTCCCTTAGAGATCTTCCAAAATAATAATTAAAAACCTTACGAGAACACTCAAGCAAGGCTCCTTGATTGATGATGGAGATTATGTGGGGGTATGTTTTTTAAGCTGTGCGTGTTTGGTTGCAATGTATGCCAAAGAAGAGGAAGAACAGAGGGCGTCATAAGGGCGATAAGGGTAAAGAACCAATGGTCTATTGCGACAATTGCGGTAAGCTTGTGCCTAGATCTAAGGCTGTTAGGGTTACGGTACCCTACTCACCAGTACCTGCCGACCTAGCTAGGGAGTTGGAGAAGCAAGGTGCCATTGTGCCCAGGTACTACGTAACCAAGACCTACTGCATAAACTGCGCGATTTACTTAGGTATACTGAAGGTTAGGGCTGAGGATGAGAGGAAGAGGAAGGTAACCATTACCAGGGCGCCAGTACGTAGAGAAGGCACTACAATACCTCCAGTAACTAAGCCGGCTCAATCACAGTTACCACCGCCAACACAACCCGGTAGTCAGGAAGCACAAACCAAGTCCTAAAATCGATATCTCCTATCTCCACATTTAATATGTAAGGTAAATAACATACCTCACTCTAATGTAAAGTAAACGCATCATCTATCGTTACCTATCCATACGGCTTAGTTCATCAGTATCATAGAGGGAACTCTTATTAAGCCGTGAAATCCAAATATGAGGTAATGGCATTTGGTGTGGACGAAACAAGGAGAGTTGAAATTCCTAGTAGTGAAACTATTAGAAGGGGTCCCACAAGGCTTGAGTTAACCTTTGTGGAGAGCCCGAGGGATTTCATGAAGGATTTTAAGGTCGTGTTCGATCTATCAATAATTAGGGAGATAACTCTTGGTAGGAGTCCTGAGAACGTGGTCGTGATACCGGACCCAACGGTGTCGAGAAAGCATGCCGTAATTACTGTGGTTGGTAATGAATTATTAATCAAGGATTTGAACAGTACCAACGGTACATACGTACTTGATGGTAATGAGTTCAAGAGAATTAGTGAGTATAGGTTTAGTAATGAGACCGTTATTAGGTTAGGTTATTACACAGTAATTAGGTTATCAGTGATAAGCGAATCCTCAGACTCAGGTTAATTAGGGAGGGTTCTTCATCATCCAAGGCTTTGCAATAATCTACTCAGCACTGCGAGCACCTCATCGGTGTTCGAAGGTCTTAAGCTTGGATTTACCTCAAGACCTCTCATTATCATTGAAGCCAACTCGGGCGGTACATCAGGTCTGTAATTGCTTATTGGTGGTACAATCAATTGCCCACTGCTCAGCCTATAAAGGTGCGGGTTTATTCCAGTGAGCATTTCGTAGAAGATGCACGATAGGGAGTATATGTCAGACCTCACGTCGGCAATACCCTTACTAACCTCGGGCGCTGCGTAGGCTATGGAGAATTGGGATACGTAGGACTTACCACCAACCATGATCTTAGCAGCCCCTAAATCACCAAGCTTCAATACCCTCCTATCCTTATCCTTAAACAATATATTCTCGGGTTTCAAGTCCAGGTGCAGTATATTGGCCTTATGAAGTTCGGAGAGGGCCAGTGTTATTGCGTAGGCTATCTTAAGGAACTCCCTGAGATCGAGCGGGCCCCTTTCTCTCAATAAATCCCTTAATGAGCCTCCCTCCATATACTCCATAATCACGTATGGCGGCTCATCCAAGTAATCCTCCAGGGTCTTGTAGGGTATCTTCCCATCAGGTGGTATGTGAACCTCAAACACCTTAACGATGTATGGACTATCAATCAGTAGGTACTCACTCATTTCCTTCTTGAACGATGAGAGGACCCTCATATCGCTAGCCAGCTGGTTGCCCCTTGAGTCCCTGTCCTTAAGGACCTTTATTGCGTAAACCCTGTTCAACTCATCCCTACCCCTAAGGACGTAACTAAAGCCGCCCATCGCAATAATACTATCTACCAGGTACTTACCGCCGAGCCATGCGCCCAACCACGATAACGGCGGCCTAAGACCCCTAATGAACCTTAACCTAGTAGGTCTCAGGTACATCACCACGAATATTAATACTAGGATTACGACGCTAACCCAGGTTAACCTAAGTAATGGATATAAGCCGTACATCAACGTTAGTAGTGTTAATGCTATGGCGATATAGCCCGCATACCTCTTAACCATAGGCATCACGGAAACCACCGCCAGAACTAGCGTAATGTAAAGGTAGGGATTCTTCAGGGCTAATAATGTGTATGCTGACGGTATGAGTAGCGAGACCCCCAGGTAGGTGATTACAGTATCAAGTACATCCTCAGTAAAATCAATCCTATGCATGATTACGACATTTCTTATGGCTATAGTGAACGAGGACATGAATAATAATAATGAATTAGCGATTATATACAAACCTGTGGGTATGGGGTTCACGTAACTCATATATAGCAGGTAAGCCACGTAAATGCTCAACAACGCAAGTAGTGCCCTTACATCCGCAACCCTTAAGGAAAGCATTAATACTATTAAACCTAGGAATACCGCTATCGCATCGTAAAAGCCAGTGGCTATTATCAGGTAAACCATGGATATTGCCATCACGACCTCAGCCATAACCTGTATCAATAACCACAAGTCCTTGAGTGGGTATTTCCTAAATAATTCGTAGGAAATAATAAATAACGCAACCACAGAAAGGACGTATTGAATACCAATTCTCCTCATTATGAATAATAGACTGATGAGTAGTATAACTCCAGGTAATGCCTTAACCACCTTACTAAAGTCCACAACCACTCACGTTAAGCGCAACTTAAAAGGCTAATTTAATAAGGGTTTTCGAAAATGAGGAGGGTTCACATAATAGTTCACGGTTTAGTGCAAGGCGTTGGCTTTAGATCATTCGTGAGTCGAAACGCGAGGAGACTTGGTGTTAAGGGCTTCGTCAGAAATCTCGAAGACGGCTACAGCGTTGAGATAGTTGCTGAGGGACCTGATGAAGCCGTAGAACAATTAATAAATATTGTGAGGAGGGGACCGCCAGGCGCCGTAGTTGAGGATATGGAGATTGAGGACCAGGAACCAAGGAACGAGTTTAAGGACTTCGAAATTAGGTACTAGGGTACTTAATCATTCCACCACCACACGGCTTTGGTCCTGAGCTCAATAAATCCTGGACTAACTGCCTTGCGGTGTCTGTTAAGTCGAGATTTAGCGTCTCACTTAAGCTAAAGAAATTAGCCTCTAGGGCGTCACTCGAGGCTCTTGGTTCACCACTAATGGGATCGACTAGGTAGTCCATGAGTAGGAAGTGGTACTTAACCCTGCCTTTGGCGTCTAGCTCCACATATTGATAAATGCCAAAGAGACCAAGCACCCTACCTACAATACCTGTTTCTTCCATTAACTCCCTAAGTACGGCATCCTTAGGATCCTCGCCAGCCTCAACCATACCACCCGGTATTGACCACTTACCCCTATTTGGTTCCGCACCCCTTCTTACGAGCAGTATCTTGTTGTCCTTAATGACTATGGCCCCAACACCAACCAGGGGATAGCGTGGGTATTCACGGCTCACGGTGATAAACCCTCAACATTAATAATTTAAGTACTAACTCGCATTATATTTAATAAGGCTTAACAACCCCTAATTCTCGTATGGAGTGCAATAACGATAGGGTGAGGAGCATTGTTGATGGTTTGGGTGATAAGGAGCCTCTTGAGGCTTACCAGACGTTGATTGAGGAGAACTGCTTTGGTAGGGCCATGATCTACGATGTTGGTGGTAAGTACCTGGTTTACATGAAGGATGAGGAGAATGCCTGTATTGAGGAGACGAATTCCATAGATAGGGCTAGGGATTTAGCGAAGGCGTTTGTGGACTCCGTGTGTTCCTGACTATGTTGGTTAAGGTAATTCTCTCGGCGGATCTCCATGAATTGATTGGTGCAGAGATATTGAATGTGAGCTTACCAGAAAAATTCCACCGTGAAAGACTTAATACTACGTCTTGGTTCATTAAATAATGCCATTTTGAAATTATTGCTTCGTAATGATGAGC
>LOCH01000030.1:9254-11176 GCA_001516765.1 Vulcanisaeta sp. MG_3
ATTAGGGCTGCCATGGTGACCTTCGAGCATTTTGGAATAGCACCCGGCTTTAGGAGGATGGTTGAGAACGGGGAGGTTGAGTTCATAGAGGATGTGTGCGAGGGCGTTATGAGTGGATTAAGGGCTGGCGCCTATGGACTCCCATTCATGCCCTCAGGAATAACTCTAGAGAGTGATTTAGTGAAGCTAAATGTAAAGAGAGGTTTATGGAGTATTATTAAGGATCCATTTAGCGGTGAGGAGTTGGTGGTCGTTAAAGCCATAAGGCCTGACGTAGCGATAATACATGCGCATAGGGCTGATGAGAAAGGTAACGTAGAATTGCTAGGTCCTAAGTATGAAGATCTGTTGAAGGTGCAAGCCTCCAGGAAGGTCATAGTCACGGTTGAGGAGTTGGTACCCGAGGACTATTTCAGGGAGAATCCCGAAAGGCTAACAATACCAGGTTTCCTGGTGACCGCTGTTGTTCACGCACCGAGAGGTGCCTGGCCAACATCGATGTATGGGCGTTATGGGACTGATTACGGCATTATAAAGAGGTACTTTGACTCTGTTAAGGCTGGTCTTGGCATTAATGATGTGCTCAAGGTGTTTGAGAATGCCTGGGATGGATGATGTGATTAAGTGCATGGCTCAGCAGTTGAGGGATGGTGACATTGTTTACACAGGTTTAGCCTCAGTACCGGCGGTACTTGCTGTAATGCTTGCCAGGTATTGGGGTCGCGAAATAACATTCCTAAATGTGGCGGAGATTTACGAGCCAGTTGACGTATCAATAACACCCTCATCGGGTGACCCGAATGTATTCATTGGTGGCAGGGGTATCGTAACAAGCCTGGACGTGTTTGATTTAGCAAGGCGCGGGCTCCTTGATGTAATGTTCTTCTCCGCGGCTCAGGTTGATCGTAGGGGTAACATGAACCTCTCGGTAATCGGTAATTACGAGAAACCCAGGGTTAGGCTACCCGGTGGTGCCGCTGCGGCGTATCTGTACAGGAGGGCCCGTAGGATTATTATGTGGTTGAAGGAGCACTCGAGCAGAACGCTTGTGGAGAGGGTTGATTTCATAACAGCTCCAGGCCCCACGGTGAATGGGCCTAAATTATCGATTTGTACGCCAAAGGCTTTATTCGAATTCGACAATAGCATTGGCGAGTTGGTGTTGGTGGGGTTATTGCCGGGGTCTACGATCGATGATGTCATTAATAACATGGGATTTAGGCCTAGGATTAGAGAGCCCGTGACAATTCTTGAACCAGTTACGGAGGATGAGGTGAGATTGTTAAATAAGTGGGATCCCAATAACGTAAGATCAAGGTGAAACTTAGGTGAATATAGTCATTAGGAAAGCCGTGGAGTCTGACGTCCCCCAGATAATCAGTTTCACAATGAACACATTTCCCTGGGGCGATTATGTACCTAGGGTAATTGATGGGTGGGTTAGGGATGGCACAGCCTATGTAGCCCTAGTTAATGAGGAGGTTGTTGGTGTGATAAACCTGGTATTACTACCAACGGGCGTTGCTTGGCTTGAGGGTCTTAGGGTAAAACCGACCTATAGGAGGCATGGCGTGGGTACGGCATTAACAAATTACGCGCTGGACCTCGCTAAGGCAGGAGGTGCCAGGTACGCGATGTTGATGATTGCTGAATGGAATAATGCCAGCCATGGACTAGCACGTAAACTCGGTTTTAGGTCTGTGCTTAATGTATATGGAGGAATTACGAGGGGATCCCCAGCACTTCGTGTGACGGATCGTGATGAGATCAAGAGGTTTGTTGAGGAGGCGCTGGATAAAACCAATGGCTACTTCTGCAGTACGGTTAATCATTGGGTTTGCACGAGGGCTGATGTTGACTATGTCCTATCAATGACTAGGGAGGTCTATATTAGTAATGGAGGTGTGGGGTTCAATGGAGGC
>LOCH01000031.1 GCA_001516765.1 Vulcanisaeta sp. MG_3
AAAACTTGTAACTGCTGTGCCAGGTTTTGGCGGGAATATAGTGGCTACCGTGGTCTGCACAGGGGGTAAACCTGAGATGGCTACAGTTAGTCCAGGTACCTATGAGGCAAGGGTGAGCGATAAGGAGGCCACTGTTATTAAGGAAACTATTCCAGCGGATCTTGTTGGAAGGCGTAGGATAGAGCTTGTCGAGAAGAGTGTTTCGCCAATGCCTGACCTCTCCAGGGCTGAAAGGGTTGTTGTGGCTGGACTTGGAACAGGCGGTGATTTAGAGCTAATTAAGGAATTCGCTAATTTAATAGGCGCAGCTGTTGGCGTGACTAGACCCATTGCTGACATGGGCATAGTACCTAGGGATTACCAGATAGGAACCACAGGAGTTTCACTTAGGGCAAAGGTTGCATTTGTATTTGGTGCCAGCGGTGCCCCCCATTTTGTTTATGGCATTAGGGATTGCGGAACAATAGTTGCCGTAAACACCGATAGGGAGGCTCCAATATTTGAGAACTGTGATTATTGTGTTGTGGCTGATTTATTCGATATATTAAAGGCATTAATAAAGGAGTTAGGGGGTGGTAAGTAATGGTTGCGCTGAAAAACATAATAGTAACAATGAAGGTAACACCAAAGCCCGAGGAGATCAGGTTTGACCCAATAACGAAGACGGTGGATAGGTCTAAGGCGACCAATGAGATAAATCCCGCGGACAAAAACGCCCTGGAATTAGCATTACAGTTGAAGGAGAAGTATGGTGGTAAGGTCATAATACTCTCAATGGGGCCACCATTCTGGGATCAGTTCATTAAAATGGGTATTGCGATGGGCGCTGATGATGCCGTGTTAGTGAGCGATAGGGCGTTGGGAGGCTCCGATGCCTTTGTAACGTCTAAGGTACTTGCGGCGGCGATCAAGAAGATAGGTGACTATTCACTCGTTATAACTGGTGAGGAGAGTGAGGATGGATCAACAGGGCAGGTACCACCAGGCATTGCTGAGTGGCTTGGGATACCCGCGGTTACCTACGTATCGCAGGTTGTGGATGTCACTGAGGATTCCATAATCGTTAGAAGGACCATTAAGGGAGGTTATGAGGTTGTGAAGGTTAAATTACCCGCGGTACTCTCTGTGGAGTTAGGCGTCAACACGCCTAGATTTCCAGATTTTGAGAGGCTTCAGTGGGCACAGAGTGAGTTTAAGCTCACAATATGGGGTATAAAGGACCTTGGGCTCACTGAGGATGAGGTTGGTTTTAAGGGTTCATTGACCGCCGTCACAGAGCTTAGGGAGTTGAGACCGCGTGAGCGCTTGCGTCAATTCATTGAGGGAAGTCCCGAGGAGATAGCCAGGGAGCTCATTAAGAGACTTGGGCTTAAGTAATGCTCCTTATAAAACTAAATCATTATCTTCGTATCAACGGGGACTTAGGTCTTTGCCTGGTATGATCACTGCGTAATTTATTACGTTATATTATATATTGCATTGTTAGTTTTCGCATTTATTCATACCTGTTTTACTTCATTGATAGTAATGAAATAGAAAATACCTAATTAATTCGTGGGTTATTATCCTGCCAATTCGTCTAATTGATTTAGTATATCCGCATAACCACTCTGCCTTAATTCGTTGACTTCGCCCTTCTCATACTTATATATTAAGTCAGCCCTATTTGGTTCGAAATCCCAAGGTGCAACCAGTACGTAATCACCAATCCTCAACCACATCTTCTTCCTATACTTACCTGGTATCCTAACTAGCCTAATCTTACCATCCTGGCAAATAGCCTTGGCCCTATCATCACCAACAAGCTCCACAATTTTCGCAAGCATCTCACCTTCCCCAGGCAATCTCACCTTACTGCCCTGTTGATTCTCCCTAGGCATCTAAGGCAATTAGTCGCATGTACTTATAAACCCAACCTTTACCGTTTAACATGCATTATTAATCATGTACCTTTCACTACCAATGATCACCTCAAGTGTCCTAGTGTTGCCTTTCTCGATACAGGTTGCTTCATACTTCGGGATGCTAATTCCATGCCTTATCAAATCCCCAACCCTCACATTAACCGTCTCGTTACTTGATAAATCAAGTATCCTAAAGGTACCTTGGGAATAACCAAGTACATAATATGGCTTGTTTAAGTACATTATCACGGAACCCCGCCCTACGGGTACAACAACAACACTTATGGTTAGCTTAGTGATTACCTTATCACCACGACCCTTAACCACACTCTGGCTCTCCAAAACTCTGCTGGGTAGTGTTTTATGTATCCTATACGCTATAGCTCTAGCCAGGCCTTGATCCGATAACCTGATGTCAAGACCGCCTTGTACATCATCAATCCTCAAAAAACCACTCCTCTCTTCACCCTCATAGCCTCCTTCCTGGTTATGTCAATCACAAGCCTCCTCAAATGATCGTTTATCGGCACGACGCTCCTAACCTGCACAATGGCTCTCTCCTTCTCATTAACCATATCTCTACACCTTGGGCATAACTCCTCACTATACCTAACCTTAACAGGGGCTTCCTCCTCATACTCTTTAATTAGGTCGTGAACGGTACCCCTAACCCTGACAATGGCCGTGGTTAGACCATACCTTAACTCAAGACTTTCAATGCTCGTACTCGAAACCTTGCCTAAATAATCGAGCGATTCAAGTATTAGCTTCTCAATCACCTTATTATCCTTAACCCACCTACCTCTATATAGCACTGCCCCACAACTCGGGCACCTAACTATCCCGACAAAGTCCCTCTTAACCCTAACCAATGGGTGCGTCTTCCTGTAGCAATCTGGGCACAATCCCTCGATCAATATGTCAGTTTCCCTACCGCATAATGCACAAACCCTACGCATTTTAGGTACAGGTGCTATTCTTGTTGGGTTATTATTATTTTTGTTTGCGTAAGGCTTTACCTTCAGTAGCGCATCGCTTATTTACATGCCTAGTTAGAAAGAACCTGGCTCTCTTTGTTGGTGATGAATTGGCATCATAGCATAATACTTAATTAGGGCGAATACTTACTTCCGTGTGAGTAGGGATATTGAGTCTAGGATTATAGATATTGTTGAGGGCATTAGGTCTTCCGTGGTTAGTATAATAACGACTAGGTTGATGGTTGATGAGTGGTTAAATGCAACACCAATGAAGGGGTTGGGCACGGGCTTCTTCATAGATGATAAGCACATAATCACTGCAAACCATGTTGTCCAGGGCGCAACCGAACTCAGTGTGGTGACGCCAGATGGTGAAGAATACGAGGCGGAACTATTGGGTACAGATCCAGAGTTTGATGCAGCATTAATTAGAACCAGGGGTATTGGTTCTGTGAAACCTGTAAGGCTTGGTGATTCCGATAAATTAAGGGTTGGTCAGATGGTGCTTGCCGTAGGATATCCACTCGGTCTTCTGGGCGAGCCTACGGTGACCTTAGGCGTTATTTCGGCAATAGGTAGGAGCATAAGGACGCCCGTTGGTATCCTTGAGGGCTTAATACAGACAGATGCCGCAATAAATCCAGGAAACTCGGGTGGCCCATTACTCAACTTGGATGGTGAGGTTATTGGCGTTAATACGGCAATAATAGCCGGCGCCCAGGGCATTGGCTTCGCCATACCCATAAACCTAGTCAAGCTCTCCGTTGAGGAGATACTCAGGTTTGGTAGAGTGATTAGACCACGCCTTGGTATCTACGGCGTTGACCTTAACAAACCCATGGCTAAGTACTTCAGGTTGCCTGTGGATAGGGGAATACTCGTAGCCGGCGTTATACCTGGCTCCCCCGCTGATGATGCAGGTATCAGGCAGGGTGATGTGATAACAGCGATCGATGATGAGGAGTTAACAAGCATAGTACAACTGAAGGTTCACTTAGCCAAGAAATTCATGGAAGGCAATAGGCTATTCAACCTAACCATTGTTAGGGCAGAACTAGATATAGAGTCAGGGTTGAGATTTAAACAGGATTCGGCATGCTGACCTCGCCCTTGTCCTTTAGGGCGAGGCTTATCGTTAATTTTATCATGTTTTAACGAATATTGAGGCATGGGGCTTAGATGATTAGAACGGAGGTTAATTATGTTAATGGCTTCAATAGAGTATTGAAAGAATGTGGGCTAAATAGCCATGGAGCAAATCCCAACACAGCATGCCGAATCTTACCTGACCTTAAATTTAATATTTAATTTCCTGACCTATTCACACAGATTGTTATGAGTAAATCCTTAGTACCTGACTACACAGGCTTTGGGATCTACAACCTAGCCAACACCCTACTATCCCACTTCGGCATTGCTCCAAGGGGTTCTAAGTTAAGGCTTGACTTGGACCTAGGTAGGCATGTGGTTTTGATATTAATTGATGGAGTTAGCTATCAAGATCTCATTGATGTTTTTAATAATTCATTACAGGTTAGTAAGTTGTATAGGTTATCATCAGTATTCCCTACCACGACGGCTACGGTATTGACGACCCTATTCACAGGATTAAGTCCAGGGCAGCACGGTGTTCTTGGACCGAATCTATACATTAAGGAGATTGGTACTATTGTGAACACATTAAATATGGGACCAATAGTTGGTGAGAGGGATGGCCTTCATAAGTCCGGCTTCGACTTGAAGCAGTTATTCCCTGTAAAGTCAACGATATTTGAGGAATTGGGGTCATTAGGGATTAGGAATAGGGTTTATGTACCGAAAGGTCTGTCTGGAGGTTTATCGAGAATAACGTATGCAGGCGCCGAGGTTGTGGAATACGCAACGCATTATGACGCGATAATCAATGCGGCAAAGTTCCTTAATGAACAAGATATGGCTTTCGTGCATATATACATAACCACAGTAGACTCAGCCGCACATAAGTACGGACCTAACTCTGAGGAGAGTAAGGTTGTTCTGAGGGAGACTATGGATTCGGTGATTAGGTTGTCTAGGAATTACCTTGGTAAGTTTAGTGTCTTGATCACCGCGGACCATGGTCATGATGAGGTTTTAAGGAATGTGAAGGCCAATGATATCCAAGGCTTAATGGGTATGCTCAATATACCACCGTACGGCGATGCAAGGGCCGTTTATTTCAAGCTTAATGATGGTGTCGGCATCAACGATTTGATGGAGCTGCTTAGGCGGAATGGTGTTGATGGTGTGATTATGAGTAGGGATGAAGCCATAAGCATGGGTTTGTTTGGTGAGGTTGATAGGGGCGTTGTTGATAGGATTAGTGATGCCGTCTTCATACCAAGTAGTGGCTCATCGCTCATATACCTATACAAACCTGGCAATGAGGAGGTGCTTACGTTGAAGGGTCAGCATGGTGGATTGACAGGGAGGGAGTTATACATACCACTGATTCAATTATGATATTACTCGCCAATTAATCTACCAAGTCTCCTCCTCGACTTCTTTATTTGATTAATCATTCTCTTCATTAATTGGTAATAATTAAGTAGTTCCTTAACGTCCTTAGGCGTCACACCGGCGCCCTTGGCTATCCTCCTTATCCTCGACGCATTAATTATCTCTGGGTTAAGTAACTCCTCCTTCGTCATTGAATCCAGTATGTGTCTCCACCGCCTAAGCATCTCCTGCGCGTTGCTCATCCTCTCCTCATCCGTCATGATCGCCCTATACTGTATTGGGAGCATGCTTGTGGGTAATAATTCCATTATCTTGCTTAGGGGCCCAAGCTTCATCATAGAGTCCAACTGCTTCTTTATGGTTAATAGGTTTAATTTACCCTCCTCTATCTCCTCCATAATCTCCCTTTCCTCCTCAACAGCCCTTATCTTCTCAATCAACGCCTCAAGATCACCCATACCCAGCAGTCTT
>LOCH01000032.1:0-7949 GCA_001516765.1 Vulcanisaeta sp. MG_3
CCTTAACCTCAATACGCCTTGGTGGTTTCTCAATACTCCTGGACCAAACATACTCATTGACTTCATTATCAATCCTAACCTTATCAGGGTCAACCTTCATATGCCTAGCCACAAAACTCCTAATTAACCTGATGGCGTATGGTGACCTCTTGGTCCTCGATACCTCCCTAGTCCTCCTGAGGTTAATCACGTAAACCCGCTCAACCTCAACCTTAGCGCTCTCCATCGATGCACGGATAATTCATGTATTAATAAGCATTATTTTTGCCGAAACCCTCAAGCTCGAGAATCCCAGCCCTTACGTAATCCTCATTGCCAAGACCCAGGGCAGAGAGTAATTCGTAAAGTGCCTTTACGGCTGATGACACAACCATCGGCGTTTTTGCATCCCCCGCTGATTTCACGGCATAGTGAACATCCTTAGCTGCCAAACTTAGTGTGAAGGATGGTGGTGCCTTTGGGCTTATGATCCTGTCAAGGTACTTATCTGCAATATCCTTAAACGCAGTCCTCCTTAATAAATCCTTTAATGTCTCATTATCAACACCGTAGGTCCTACCAAGATTCACATACTCCCCCAAGAGTGCCATTGAACCTATCAGAAGTGCGTTGTAAGCTAGTTTTAACGCCATTGCCGACTCGGCGGTGGGTAATCGAATAATCGTTCCTAGTTTATCAAACACGTCCTTAACCTTATTGTACACAACCTCGGCGCCGCCAACAAGGTATATTGCGCTACCTTTCTCCACATCACCAGGTCCGCCAATAACTGGTGTTGCCAATAACCCAACATTTGACCCGATAAGCCTGGTGCTTAATGCTCTAATTGCGGCAACGCTGTATGTACCAGCCAGGGCTATTACATCACCGCTGATTCCCTTAATGACCATGTTTAGGGCATCATCGTCGGAGACAAATATGAAGACAAGGCCTCGAGCTTGTGAGACATCGTCTAAGGCCCTTGCGGGTAGTCCCTTAAGCTTATCCCTAGTCCTGTTCCAGGCGTAAACTGTAAAGCCCTGGTTAGCTAGTCTCCTTACCAGTGCGCTGCCCATTCTACCGGTGCCTATTACTGTAACGTCCATCAATGAGCAATCAGGTGTGGGTATTAAAGGGTTATTGCGATTGTGAGGTGTTGGTTTGCTGAGTATTGAGGTTGATTTTCATGAGGGAGAAAATATCATCTTCCTTAATGACACTTATACCAGTCCTTGACGGAAAGACCTCAACCTGGATTACCTTATCCGGATTCTCTAGCTTAACCTTATTACCTATCTTACTGGCTATCGAGTCTATGATATCCATCCTATCCAAATCAACACCCCTCTTCCTAACCTCAACCTTGTAAGTCTCGCCAGAACCCAAGTACCTACTCGCCAATTCAACAGCCGCGCTGGCTATAGCCTCGATGTTCGTGTTTACCGTCATCATTATAGGTACAACCTTAAGTACAAAACGGGGAATATAACGACCACTACTCACAAGCTCCTTAAGCCTTCTCGTGAACTCCACTGGATCTCCATCGACATAACCTGTTATTAATCCATCAAAACCCGTGAATGAGGTCTGCGCAATCCTCATGCCAATCAACTCACCTATGTACTTAAGCTCGTCAGCACACCTACCCTCTAACCTCCTCCCCGTCGATACAACGAGGTTAAAGTCCATGTGGACCGAACATAACATTAAACAGCTTATTAATAAACCACACCTATAACGATCAACAATTGGTCGCAACAGTCTCCTCATTAGGATAACTTTACAGTGAGGTGATGGTTTATTGGTTAGGTAATGCTTTTAAAATCGGATTTAAATCATCGTTGACCAATTATGAATAACCTAGTTATGGAAGAGGAGGAATGGGGTGAAGAGGAAGAGGAGGAGTGGGAAGAGTTCGAGGAAGAATGGGAAGAAGAGTTATGATCCGATCTATCCTTTAAATGATTAAAAATAGAATCAACAAATCTTTACAACTCGATGGTGCTAAGTTGCTTGAGTACGTAATTCCTAATATCAACATCGCTCGGCGGCTGTTCGATGACCTTGCCATCATCAATGAACTTCCTGAGCAGAGGCTCGGGCTTAGATCCATCTGGGCACGGTTTTGGTTCTGAACCCCAGGGAATAACCTGGTCATTAAGCGCCCCACACCTATAGACCTGCTTAAAACCTGGTAATTTACCACGCTTCGTTATCGGCACCCAACGTTTACCCTTATCATCATATGCCTCAACGATGTCCATGCTTATATCAACACTGGGTGGGAAGGCTATTGACGTGCCTACACCGAACATATCCACAATATCCCTAAGCCTAACAACCTCCTCCTCATCAACACCGCCACTTACCACAATTTTCACATTCCTGTAGCCGGCAAGATCGAGCGTCCACCTCACCTCACGCACGATGGCTTCCATGTTACCACGCCTACTACTCGGTGTGTCCAACCTGACGCCGTAAAGCCTATCGCCAAGCAACTTGGCTGCTAACATTGATTCCTCACGCTCATCAAGGAATGTGTCGGCTAGGACTATCCTAGGCACATCACTGGGCATGACCTTATCAAACCAGACCCAAGCCATTGTGTGATCGCCAACGGCATGCCTAAAGACGATCATTAATGCATGAGGCATTGTACCACTCGGCTTAATGCCGAGCAATCTAGCGCCGATAACTCCCGCTACGCCATCACAGCCACCAATGTATGATGCCCTATCCACCATGGGCTGTATAGCTGGGTGAACAACCCTAGCACCAAAGAATAGGCAGGTCCTATCGCCAGCCAACTTCTTGATCCTGGCTGCCTTCGTGGCTACGGAACTATAGTGCCTTAGTATTCCCAGGAATGTGGTTTCATAAACCGCAAAATCAGCATAATTACCCTCAATAACCATCAACGGTTCATTCGCTTGGAACAACGTACCCTCGGGCATTGCGTAAATCGTTATTGGGAGCTCCTTAGTCGCCACAAGATTAATAACCTCCTTAAGGCCGGCGAAGACAGCCCATTTGTAGCCTCTTGGTAAATTCACAACATGAAATTCCGCCCTGACCCTAACCTTATCGAGACCAGCAGCCTTAAGTACATCGACAGTTCTATTGAAGTATATGTCCGTAGCCTCACCATTTAATATCTCCTCATCCTTGGCAATGTAGAATAATCTATCCATGTTGGGTAAAGGTTGTGGAATACTAAATTTAAGTTCTACATGGCAAATTTTGCTATGCGAATTCATCCACGTACTCACTAATTAACGTCCTAATGAAATCATCGATTGACGTAAAGGCGCAATCACAAACCCTATTCACACCGGCACCAATCACAACATCAAGGGCTTTATCCCCTAGTAAATTCATGATCTTGCTGGTAACATCCGATACACAATCATTGATTCCCATGATTATTACGGAGATCTTATCATGACCAACGGGGTGCAGTAGATTTAGCCCCTCCCTAAGCTGTGTGGTACCTGCCATGTACGTTAAGGCGCCTAACCCAGGATCTTTGAACTTTGATATGCCCATGATATGATCCCTAAGGCTTAGGTATGCTGGGTATATCATATGCCACGCATTGAGGATTTTATTTGCGGGAACTACCGTGACCAGCGAATCCCTACAACCATTAGCCATACCCTTAATCCTGCTGAGCAAATCCTCATCTAATGCCCGCCTCAATACTATGGTGGCTAGCCAAACTCTCAACTCCCCAATATCGCTCATTAGCTTGATTATTATTGACATCACATCAACCACCATGAATATACGCAATGATTAGAACCTCATCATTATCGTTAATAGGCGTGTCTAATCCCTTGAGTAGCCTTATGTCGACATTATTAACCGCTATGTATATGTCAGGCATCAAATCATTCCTTGATGCATCAAAAACCCTCCTGAATAACTTATCATTTACCGATTTAAGTCCATTGACCACGTCCCTAACGTTATTGGCATTATTCAATTCCAGGTAATCCTTACCCAATGCCAGCGCCTTCAAAACACCGACTAACCTAACCCTGACAACCACATTGGGTCTTCGGAACAGGGTTTTTAAGGTCTCCTTAACAATTGAATTAAATGCATTGCTCAGTAATATCGCTGAAGGAGATTGGTATCGTAGAGATTTGTAGCTATGGTGATAGGATTCGGGAGGTGAAGATTAGGGTTGGTATTAATGGTGCACATGAAGGGGCTAATGATGACTTAACGAAGTTAATAATTAACTACATAAGAGGTTTGGTGAATGCACGCGAAATCCTGAAATACATAAGCCTAAGCCCAGGACTGCTTGGGCTTGCGCAATTGGCAATGCTATCGATACCCAGGGGTAGGGTCGCCACGTACTCCCAAATAGCCAGGTTATTGAACACAAGTCCAAGGGCCGTGGGTAGGCTAGCAAGCGCTAATAAACTACCGATAATTGTCCCATGCCACAGGGTAATAAAGAGTGATGGTTCACTCGGTGGATACTCGATAGGCGACGTTAGAATTAAGCACGCCTTATTAACAATGGAGGGGGTCCCCATAGTGAAGGGTAGGGTTTCTAAGCAATACTTCGTTAGTGATTCCGTGCTAATCACGAACTTTAAGGAATTGCTAAAATTGGCTTCCCAGGGTATGGTTATTTGACGATGGATATCACGACTTCATCACCCTCCTCTATTCCGTATCTCGATGCGAAGCTTCCTCGATTAACCGAAAGCTCAAGGAATCCCTCACTATTAATAAGGGCTAAGGTCTCACCCTCCTTTGCAAAGCCGTAACTCCTAAGGAACCTAGCCTCAATCTCTAGGTTCTTCCTTGGTACGGTTATTCTCAACGTATCGCCATACCCAAGACCCATGATAGTAACATCGCTAGACCTAACCCCAGTGTACGCGTTGCCGAAGTGATCAATATATATTATGGATGACCTTGCGAAACCCTTAGATACGGTATTCGGTGGTATGGGGAGTTTAATGGGGTCCGTGACCCTTGGACCTAGTAGTGATATATCGAGCCCAAGGCTTATGTAAGCAGCCACCGGCGCAAATACGTCACGTCCATGGAAGGTGCTTGAAACAACGGGCCTCATGTAGCTCCTATTCTCAATAGACCTTATATCCTCAATACCATCATCCTCCGCAGCCATCATTAGGACGCCGTTGTCAGGACCTACGAAGTAGTAATTCCTCGTTTTGATAACTAAAGCCCTCCTGGACGTTCCAACCCCTGGATCAACGACCACAACATGAATCGTGCCCCTCGGGAAATACTTATACGATGCCCATAACGTGAAGGCTGCCTTGAATATGTTGAATTGCGGTATTGCATGGGTTATATCAACAATGGTGGCGTTGGGATTTATGTTGAGTATGACGCCCTTCATTGATGGTACGAAGTACGATTCATAACCGAAATCCGTGAGTAGGGTTATTACACGACTCATCAATGCGTCATTACCTACAGCAATTTTAAGCTTTAGAGGAATGGGTCGAGCGTTAGTTGACCAGGGGTGGGTAAGACCCTGCTCATTATATTGAACTTCCTTAAGTATTTAGCGAACCTGACGGCATTACCATACACGGTATACACAATCCTAGCGCCACTATTGAGCGCGAAATCCACAAGGCCGGGAAAATCAGAGTGGCTACTAAGTGGTAATGCATCAACACCAATAGCCCTAAGCCTAGCCACCCTAGACCTCTTGGCGTACATGCCACTTAATGCTACGGCCTTAACAATACCATACCTAGACCTCAACACCCTAATCGTGTTCACGAAATCCCTAGGCATGCCCATAATGATTACGGAACCGGGCTGTGGGATCTCGCTTAGAACCTTGCCGTATTTAAGCCCTAACACATTATTCATAACCTTAATGCTAGGCTCAATGTACATTGGGTAATCCTTAAGCAGCACAGCAAGTTCTTGCCCGCGCCCGAGGGGTTGACCCATGAGTAGCACAATGCCATTCCTAATACCATCCTCAACAATACCCCTCAACTCATCATAGATAGCGATCCTACTTGGGAATACGTAATCGGGACTCCCATACGTGGCCTCCATTATCAACACATCAACATCAAGCCCCTCAGCCCCTCCCAGCAGTATTGAGGACTCCACATTAAAATCGCCAGTAATCCCAACCCTGAAGGCACCAAAATCAAGCACGTAAGATAAGCTCCCAACCACATGACCAGCATTGTAGATCTCAACAATAACATCATCAATAACAATCTCGTGACGAGGACTAGCTTCAATATACCTAAGGCCTTCGCCATCACGAACTCTAATTACTCTAGCCGTTTCTTCGCTCATAATTAGTGGCATGGCATTACGGATCGCGCTAGGGTTAACATGATCCCTATGTCCGTGGGTTATTAATATCGCGTTAAATGACTTACTCGGCTTCCTTAAGGGGTCTATTATGAATCTTTTATTTCCATACTCAATGATGATCCCATTATCATAATAAGCCCTAAATCTATGCACACCTAATCAGTAGTCCTGGATTTATACTGCTATAAAAGGTGTTTGTTCCTAAATGGTTCTCTTTCTACAACTGAGTTATGTTTAATATAAGCGTTAATCCGCAATAAATGCGTTTCATCAATCTACGGGAAAGAGACGATGATAACTAGGCTAAATAAGCATTCCAGCCACATTAAATATAATAAACTAGATTATTAATTTACCCAGCAAATTACGGTTGATACTTCACAAATATAAAGGCGATATCTTTATAACCCAAGGGAAAAGACTTTACATTGTATGGTTGAGGGCATAAAGAAGAAGATCCTGGACTATCTCGCGAGCAATAAGGGTAAGGAATTCACGGCTGAAGAGATTGCAAAGGCTATCGGTGAGGAGAGACTAAATGTGGTTAAGGCACAGTTAACCAGGTTAATAAAGGATGGTAAGGTCATTAAGACGGATAATAAGTACAAGGCCTCATAAAAATTCAACAAATATTCAAAACATAAAATACCCTTTCCTTATGATGAACCCGACCACTACGGAATAATGAAGAATAAAACCGGGCCGGAACTGAAAATCATTAAGTAAAGAACTTCCCATATATCTGAAAACTATACCATAGGTCCTATAAACCGTCTCTCCGGAGATGGCGGTTGATCCGCCGTCTCCTTCTCGGCGGTCTCCCTGGAGTCGCTCACCGCAGTGGCTCGCCAACGGTCTAAAGTTAATGTGGGTTAGGGGTGGTGATAAGGGTCATGAGAATTACAACCACAAGGTCATGGTTTTCAGGAGCTCAATCATTGAGAGGATAGCCCTAAAGGCACCACTGTACTCGATTAGGGCTGGCTACGTAAGCCCAAAGGGGACAACGAACTCAGAGGAGCACAACGAGTTAATGAGGAAGTACAGACTGGATAGACACACAGCATCAGCACACCTAACAGCCCTAAGAGGACTTAAACACCAATAGTAATAAACACTACGATTAATCATAAAAACTGAAACTGCCCACGCATCCTCAGCGCATTTGCACTTTGTCGTGAGCATCATCGACATTATGTTTAATTATTTAATTAAACAATAACGCGAAGTTCACCGGTAGCATCATGATCATGAACTAAAGGAAGCGTTTAAATAACCTAAAAATAATTTCGGTATCGGCCTATTCATAACATTCATAGGGCTTAGCCTTGGGGGCTTTGTCAAACCTGGTGTTGGTACGCCCGTAACCTTTAATGTAGAGGCCTTTAGAACCCCTCGTCAATACTTGCCTTCATTGGGTTGATGCTGGCAATAGCGCTTTATATATACAGGGTGCCTGGTGCATTCTTAATAACTATCATAGCGCTGACGCTGGTGGGCATACCACTCGGTTTAGTTACACCACCGCCGTCTCTAGTTCAATTACCCACACTCTCAACATCAATAATACCTAACTTCCCCGAAAACATCATGTGGTGGATTAAGCTAGTCAGTTTAGCCTTCCC
>LOCH01000032.1:8439-10772 GCA_001516765.1 Vulcanisaeta sp. MG_3
AGCTATGCTACCATCACTTCACTAATGATTTAGCTGAACAGTAAGTAAGCCTTGGATTCTTTCAATTTTTAATTTAAAAGTAGGGGAAATAGTCCTTACTCAAGACATACTTATGTTAATTGGCTGTATAATGTGTATCGTTACCATATCGAATGGTTTGATTCCAAACTTCTCCCTAACCTCCCTGGGTATTGTGAACTGTCGGCTATTAGTATGCTTTGTTCTTAGGAGCTTTACGTTGGTAAGCTCTATCTTTTGGTTGTTGTGTTCCAGAACTACATATGCGTATTTAGTTCTTTCTAAACCTAATTTCCTAACTAGGTTTGCTGGCACCAAGACTTGGTTATTTATGTAGATCTTTATTGTGTAGGGCAGGGTGTTTATTGGTAATCCTTTCCTACCCACAGTAATTTCTGTGGTCATATTTCTCGAAAGACGTCGCTTTCACTTCTATTTTTAAGGACTTTGTTAAACCGGAATGGTAAACCAACGTGAAACCTCACGTAATATGTGTGTTTCTCGTGATTTCAAGTTGAAATTTTACCTATAATTGAAAGTCATTAAAAGACTAGCTTTCTTTCTAATAATGCGGAAGTATTTTATTCGGGTTAGCTAATTAATTCGTGTGATGAGGCGTGTCGGGTGCTGAGTGGGTGATTGCTATCGCATGGGCTGATGAGGGATTAAGTTAAATAATTACCTACGTAACCATTACTGTGCCCTTCAGGGAGGATATTGAATTGATTAGGGGATCGAGAAGCAATTTACTTCGTGGTAAAAGTATCGTTCTAGCATTAAGTGGTGGCATATCGATATACAGGGTTCCTGACGTCGCCAGGGAGTTGATTAGGCATGGCGCTCACGTAACCACATTCATGAGTAGGGAGGCACGTAAACTGCTCAGCCCCAGGATCATGGAGTGGGCCACAGGTGGTGCAGTCTATGTTGAGTTGAGTGGTTATGCGGAGCATGTGAACATATGCTCGAGTGCCGATGCTGTGGTTTTCATACCAGCCACCGCAAACACAATCGGTAAATTGGCGAATGGAATTGCGGATACGCCAATCACGCTTTGCGGCATGGCAGCCCTAGGTGCGGGTAAGCCCGTACTGATTGTACCTGCCATGAACGAGTCCATGTGGAGGAATCCAATAGTTAGGGCTAATGTTGATAGGCTCAGGGGCCTTGGTATTGGATTCGTTGAGCCTGTGGTTGAGGAGGGTAAAGCTAAGCTTGCCCCCATTGACGAGGTTGTCGACTCCGTAATAGACATGTTGGCGCCCAAGGATATGGCCGGCCTATCTGTATTAATAACCTCGGGACCGACTCACGAGCATATCGACGCTACAAAGTACATAACCACACCGAGCAGTGGATTGACAGGTTATTACTTCGCCAGGGAGGCCCTGGCCAGGGGTGCCAGGGTTACGCTTGTTGAGGGTCCCGTAAGCATTAGGGATCCGCCTAATGCTGAGGTCTTTAGGGTAACCGGCGTTCTCGAGATGTACGACACCGTCATTAAACTGGTGAGTAAGAGGCGCTACGACTTAGCAATCCTAACAGCTGCACCCCTCGACTTCTACGTTAAGGATAGGGTTGAGGATAAGTTAAGCAGTGATTTGGAAAAGGTCGTTATTGAGTTAATTCAGGCACCAAAAATCGCTAGAGACTTGAAAACGTATTCTCCAGCCACATTCTTAATAGCATACAAGGCCGAGGTGAATATTTCGGAGGACGAGCTAATCAAGAGGACGCTAAGGAGGGCCTCCGAGGGCAATTGGGACTTGGCCCTAGCCCATACCGTAGGCTTGGGTAAGGGCTTTGGCACAGAGAAGGATGAGGTCATAGTCCTGGATAGGAATGGAGTGATGAGGAAGCTAGGCCCAATGCATAAGAGGGAGCTTGCTAGAGAGGTTCTAAATATATACGTCACAATTAATAATATAAAATCAATAAAGGGATAACGCTTTTAATCATTTATTTTGATCGAACACCGTGAGCGGACCCCTAGCCCCTGAAGATGTCAGAAGGAGGGTTTAATGCTGGCGTCGATATCGACATTCTTCGCATGGGCCCTTGAGTACTACGACTTCCTAATCTATTTCTCACTAATTCCGTACATAAGTGAATTATTCTTTCCAAAATCATCGCCAGTAGCAGCGTTGCTATACACATTGTTGGTCTTCGCAGTTGGCTACTTCGCGAGACCCCTCGGTGCAATATTCTTTGGGCACATTGGTGATAAGTATGGGAGACGAAACGCATTACTTGGTGATGCGGTAACCATGGCCGTCGCCACGATAGCAATAGCCTCGCTACCCACGTACTCGGAG
>LOCH01000033.1 GCA_001516765.1 Vulcanisaeta sp. MG_3
GTACCTGCTAGGTAATGCACGGGCTAAGGCTCAGGAGGTATTCGACTCATTTGAAAGGACATTAACTATAATGACGGGCATAGTGTCAATAGGCCCCATAGTGTTGTTCGTATTATCCGTCCTTATAGACCCGTACCTATCATTATTACTACCCATCTTTGTAACAATAACTGCACTAGTAATTAGGAGGTTGTTTATGAATTTCAGGAAGAAATTAAATAATGAGTTATTAAAGGCCATGGGATATAATGAAAGCTTCATAAATAGCATCCTCACCGGTGAGGGTTCCATATTAGTAAATATTCTGGGTACCGATGATCTACGTAAGTGGTTTTATGTGCTTAGGGCGTTGAATGACAAAGGCCATGATCTCCTCGACTCACTACTTTCTAAGGAATTACAGGGAGAACTATCTAATAATGAAGTGGATCTCGCTAGGTACTTACTGGCGATTCGATTCTCGAGCGATAAATTAACCATGAGCGCATTGAACAGAGGTTTGAGGATAATAATGTTTGGTTATTACGTATTACTATTTTCAATACCTGCCGTTGCCAAAGCCCTTCAATTCCTAGGAATACACTGGAACCCCATCTTCATCCTGGCAATACAATTGCTAATATCAATAACATTACTATCTTTCCTAAGAATCGTCAAGAGGGAATTTGATATTAATGCAAATATATTAATGTTTTTTATCGCATTTATTTTAAGTATTTTAATGGATGTATATTATTAATCAAGTGATGAACTTGATGATGAACCTGACTTACTCTCCTCCTCACCGCCCTCCTTTTTCTCCTCACCCTTACCAGTCTCAAGCTTGCTTGCCGCTATTATCTCATCAATGCGCAGCACCATTGTTGCAGCCTCTACGGCAGCCTTTAATGCCTGTAACTTAACAGTTAGTGGTTCGATTACATCGATCGCCCACATGTCCGAAACCTTGCCCGTGAAGGCGTTTATACCGTACTTCCACCCATCCTCCTTGCTTTCATGTATGTGCCTCAGCTCGGTCAATACATCAACAGCATCAAGACCTGCATTTTCAGCCAATGTCTTTGGTATTACCTCAACAGCATTTGCAAATGCTTCAACGGCGTATTGCTCCCTACCACCGACCTTGGCTGCGAATTGCCTAACAACCTTGGCAACCTCCATCTCTGGGGCACCACCGCCCGGTAGTACGTATGGCTCCTCAATAACGTCAGATACAACGCTGAGCGCATCGGTTAGGTTCCTCTCGGCTTCGTCCACGAGTCTCTCGAAGCCGCCCCTAATTAATATGCTAACTGCCCTTGGGTTCTTGCACTGCTCAACAAACACCATCTTCTCATCCCCAACCCTCCTCTCCTCAACAAGCCCTGCAAAGCCTAGGTCAGCCTCTGTCATGTCCTCTATGTTAGTAACCAACCTACCGCCAGTTGCCCTAACCAACTTCTCAATATCGCTCCTCTTAACCCTCCTAACAGCCAGTATGCCTGCCTTAGCTAGGTAGTACTGGGCCATATCATCAATACCCTTGGTTGTGAATACCGCAGTCACGCCAAGGGCCTTAAACTTATCCACGTAAGACTTCAATATGTTCTCCTCCTCCTCAAGGAACGCCCTTATTTGATTGGGGTCGTTAATCCTAATCTCAGCATCTATCTCCGGCTTCTCAACCTCGAGTGGTGCATCGAGTAAGGCGATCTTAGCGTTGACGACTCTCTTCGGCATTGCAGCATGTACAACCTCTTTATCAACAACTATACCATATACTAATTGCGTATCCTCAAGGGCACCACCATGCTTCTTAACAATCTGGACATTGTCCAGATCGGCGATCCACTCACCATTCCTATTCTCAGCAACCTGCAACATTGCCTTAACAGCTAGTTCTGCGAAGTAGTCCTTAACCGTCTCGCTAATCTTGCCGTGCATTGCTGTTGCGGCTATCTTCTTTAGCATGTTAACATCATCCCTCTGTACAGGTACTGCTATCTTCCTAAGATGCTCCGTTGCGACATCAAGGGCTCTCTTAAAGCCTGACACTATGACTGTGGGGTGTATATTCTTATCAAGCAGTTTCTCCGCCTCCTCCAGTAATGCACCGGATAATATCACGGCCGTTGTTGTACCATCGCCAACCTCATCATCCTGCGTCTTGGCAATTTCTACGAGCAATTTACCGATGGGATGCTGCACATCCATTTCATCGAGTATTGTGGCTCCATCATTTGTTATTGTTATGTCGCCAAGGCTATCAATGAGCATCTTATCCATACCCTTGGGGCCAAGGGTTGATTTCATAACCTCTGACACGGCCTTTGCAACCATTATGTTTATCCTCATTGCCTCCTTACCAAAGGCCCTTTGGGTTCCTTCCTTAAGCACGAGAACTGGAACACCGCCTATCTGGGCCAGATACGCCTGTGTACCGCTACTCATCGGAGGGTCCGTAAATCACTTCTATAAAAACCTTTCTTTACACGAACAAGTCCTCATCCAAACAAGCGTCACATGTAATTACCAAATAAGTAAGTTGTTTAAATCAAGTATATTACGCTTTAGCAAATCGCCCACATTAATAACAGGTTTTGCGAATCTATCGAGATCATCAATACCAACCCTAGGGCATGCAGTGTTTACAACAGCATCCACAGGCAGGTTATTAACCACATCTGGTGAAACCTCATCAGCATCGATAATAACAACCTCCTTATTCATCTCCCTTAACCTATCAATTAGTGGCTCGACTAAATCACGCCTTAGTTGACCGGGTTTCCGCGAAAGCACAACACCAACGCGCTTAGCCTTCCTAAATTCCTCAATAGACCTAACCTTCATTGCTAAGTACCTGCGATATACATGCTCGATATCCTCAACAACGCCCCTAAATACATCGAGTAAGTAAACGACGGTTTGAGGTCTTAGGAATTTAAATGTTAATGGATAGAAATAGCCGGATCCAATGAATAATACAGTGTCTGGTATTGGAAAACCGATGAAACACCCAGTTATGGGCTCACTGGCAATCTTTAACTCAAACTCCTTCGCTATGGTGCGTGCATACAGCAGGTATGGTAATGCGTAAGTAACCACAGGATTAGGATTCGCCTTTATAAGGTCGTTAACGATTGATTTAAGCCTACTTAATAATTCTGGCTGGGGCTTGTAATAAATTGGCGCAAGTATCACATGCGGTCCATCTCTAATATTGAGCACCGTAACAACACCCCTTTTATCAATAACTGCCCTGAAGTTTGTGATTATTGTGCGTAAAATATTTGGCGGTAAAGCATGCCCTAGATGAATTACGTAATCATAGTCCCTCACTAGGGAAAAATCACAGGAACCCCAGACATTGCGACCGCTTAGGTGTGTGTCTAAACCCTTATTGCTAAAATACCGTGATAGCTCAAGACCAGCGTCTTTAAATCCTAGAGGTGTCTCAATAAGCACCTTAGTACCAGCCTTCTTGTTGACAGTATCCTCAATGCCCCTAAGCGGTAGTAAGTACGCACCTGCCACCTCAAATAATTCATCGCCAATATCCATGCGCCATTACAGCCCTAAATAATGTATAAATAAACCCTATGCATCCTAAATGGCCCACTAACTGTTACGGTTTTTTCTGCCCTCCAACCAGGCACCTCGAAATCATGACTAACAACGCGAGCACCCCGCCTAAGCTCCCTACTCAACTTTGGCCTTAGCGTCTCATTGATATCGCTCCCTAGATACAGAGTTACTACATCGGCTATTGAGTAATCAAAATCAAATAAATCACCCCAAACAATATACGCCCTACCCTTCAACCCCAACCTCTCAAAGTTCTCAATGCATGCCCTAACGAGTGCTGAGTTTATCTCAATACCTATACCTATCGCATTGAACACCGTAACGGCCAACGTAACGATACCGCATTCCCCAGCCCCTGGGTCAACAACAACCTCGCCAGGCTTCACATCAGCTATCCTAAGCATTTCCAAGGCTACATCACGCGGTGTAGGTACGTATGGCGCAGTCATAGTGGTATATTACGTGAAATACCTAGGGGAAAGGGTTTTAAATGCTCATCACTCGAGGGTTTCAGCACATAAAGCCATGTATACAATACCCCAACTGGGACATGAAAGGGTGGCTGGTGTCGTTGGTAAGCACGTATATGGTAATTTATACGATATCGATCCAAGCATCCTTAAGGATGAGGATTTCCTACGGTCGTTGGTGATAAAGGCAGCCGAAATCGCCAACGTGCACCTGGTTGAGGTTAGGTCGTGGAGATTTGTAAATGGTGATAAGGAGGGTGTTAGCGTTATCGCACTTGTCGTGGAAAGCCATATAGCACTGCACACATGGCCCGTTTATAGGTTCGCAACCCTTGATGTATACACATGCGGTGATCACAGTATGCCAGATAAGGCTTTCAATTACATAATAAGCGTCCTTAAGCCCAGGAGATATACAATTAACTACTCAGATAGGTCAAGTGATTAAATTGCGAAATTTATAATTGAAAATTATTAATTTTTAAAATTTTGCATTAATCATGAAGTGGGTGCAGGTATACATCTTAAGATCCTAATTGCTGTCTTAACATCATCTGCAGTTACTGTCTTTCTACCGGCATGCCTCGCTAACTCTATACTCTTTGTTGCAATGTCAAACGCAATATACTCAAGAATATCTCTCAATGCTTGTATTGCATCTTCACCTACTCTTTCAGCACCTGCCTTATGGAAAATTCTATCTATTGGTGCCAAGGGGAGTTCCGGCATTACCTTGCTAAATTAAGACTAATATTTAAGAATTTTTCCTCTTTTTACACATGAAAAATTACGGGTATATTTAGAAACCTACATCCTCTAGTTTATATGTTAATGTTGCGAATTTCGTTTTATATAGATAGAAAATTTTACCGCAATTATTACAACGGCATGCAACAATGAAGTTCTCGCTACCTCTTTTACTTAGAAATTGAATCATGGACCAATTATTCATGCCGCAATATGGGCATGTGATTATCATGAATCGCCACTGAGGTAATCCGTGATGTTACGTTTATTAAACTTACCCTTACTACCATCCTCATTGCCTACCCTATCTGTACCCTCATCGATTCTAAATGCTTCGTTGATTGGGATTATGTTGCTATCGACCTCCTCACCGTACTTCATGGTTAATATCTTCCTGACTACATTAACTACATTCTCATTAATACCATCAACTTTCCTAGTCCATTGCCCTAGATTGTTTAGGGCATCTAGGGGTGTGCCGAATACCTTCAGTATTGCCTCAGCCCTCTTCTGCCCAATGCCTGGTAGTGATGAGAGAAATTGAATTTGTAAATCCTTAATAGTTCCGCCCTTCCTTATCGGTATTGATTTAATACCCCTATTACCTACCTTCTCAGCCATTGATTTAATAACAAATGCAGTACCCTCCTCACTGGGTGTGGGGATTATTCTCAAGCCCATGTCTACCAACGTGGCTAGAGAACCGAGTATTGAATGCTCATGAACCTCCCTCCTAGT
>LOCH01000034.1 GCA_001516765.1 Vulcanisaeta sp. MG_3
TTCCTCTCCTCAACTGTTCCCAGGTAAGCTACTATCTTCGCATTATCAGGTATCCTATACTTAACCCTGAAGTCGCTTGAATCAACCGCATTCAAGTCCAAAACCTCATCATCATCGATTCCGCCAGGAAATACGTAAATCTGCTCGGGCCTTGCGCCCATCCTAACCATTTCCTCACCCTCAATCGGTGTTACGCACAATATTAGGTTCGCAGCCTTGAATATTTCGGGGAATGCCATGTGGTTCCAGGTCAGCCTATACGTTCTTTCCACCACATCATACCTCGTTGGGTCTGGTGGTTGGTAGTGGCTCATGTGCGCAAAGAACACATTACCACCCTCAAGACCGAAGGTTATCAACATCCTTCTCCACATCACGTACTTGGCAGTATCCTCAGGACCGTTCCAAAGCGTTGAGTGTGTTATTAATGAGTTGATGCCAAAATTATCACTAATCCTTCTCAATACATCAACGAAGTTCTTAAACATAATCCTCCTAGGAGGCCACTTGGCGGTGTAGCTATCAACTCTTATGGTCGGTAGGTTGATGGCACGATCCTTCTCCTGAAACACATAACCCTCCAACGATGTCTCCACAATCCTCCTCCTAATTACCTCATTGCCGTCGTGATAAATACTCGTTATTAGGTAGGATTCGTAGCCAAGCCTTAGGAACCACTTAACCATCCTCTGCGCCACCAACTCCTGCCCCTTGGAATTACTGGTCTGGTACATTATAACGCCAATTACGGGCTTAGCCACTACCCTCACCCTCCTTACTATCCCTACGTGGGCCACCCCACTCCTGCTCAAGAAATCTCCTTAAGGGTTCCCTAAGTGGTATGGCTAGCACCAACCCAATGGCTACACCAAGTCCTATGGCGATCGCCCAAGCAAGCCCTTGGGCAAAAACGTAGAGTATTGTGACATTAACCTTCATTACACTAAGGGCTATGGTTATGACCATGTAGTATAAAATAAATCTAAAGGCATCACCAACGAAATTCAGTAATGTTTGTGAATATTGATCATTGACTGGGTAGCTTCGTTTGAAATAATCACTTATCCAATCAACCATTATTAATCCAATTATTAATATAATAACACCGGATACCAGGTAGGGTAGGTATGAGAGAACGCTCCTTGATGTATCGTAGAGGAAGGATAGGTTTGGACTTACATACGATAATTCAAGTAGGGCGTAGAAGATGGCCGCTATGTAAATAACCCACTTAACGAATAAACCAAGGAAATCACCTGCGGTATAACCACTCCTAAGTAGTGCTCGGCCAATCGATGTCTTCCTAAAGAATGCATCAAGACCCGTTGTGTAGGATATCTTCTTGATTAGGATCTCAACAAGCCTACCAACTATGTATCCAACTACCATTATCACTATGGCTGCCAATACTGTGTAAAAGATGTATTGGGGTATGAATCCAAAGACCTTTGGGGGTGTTGTAGCTATGGTTGAGTTTGTAACACTCATTATTAAGGTACAACCTAAAGCCAATCTTTTAAGGTTTCCTTAAGCAGATACGCCTAAATCATTAAGTGAACCTGGTGTTTAATAATTGACTAAAGAGATAGAAAGAAAAGAAATCACGGATTTGCACCGCTTAAGTATTTCGAAGCCCTCTTTATCGCCTTTATTATGTTTACGTAACCCGTACACCTACATATATTCTTTATGCTGAGCTTAAGAACCTCGTCGTCAGCCGCAGGGTCTATGTTTGTCAAGTAGTCGTATGTGACCATCATGAAACCATGAGTACAATAACCACATTGCATCGCGAATTCCTCAATGAAGGCCCGCTGTATTGGATGAAGCTCAACACCCTTACTTAAACCCCTTATTGTGGTTATATAGTGCCCAGACGCCCTAGCTACCGGTATCATGCATGACTTAACGGCTTTACCATCAAAGAGGACTGTACAGGCGCCGCACTTACCCTCATCACAACCCCTCCTAACCTCCCTAAATCCATGCCTCCTCAGAAAATCAACTAGGAGCAACCTTGGTTCCACCAAATCCTCAATCCATTGCCCATTAACATTGACCCTAACCCTAACCAGGTTACCTACGTACTCCAATTTATCCTCAGCCGGTTTCCACTCACTGATGACCTCCCTAACTGGGGTCTTCGGTTTGGATAAGGTGCCTGATGCTATGTTTGCTAATGCTTTAATGAGCATGTTCCTTGCAACCCTAATTTTGTAATCACCGAGTGCATGTGTATCCTCGAGTGGTTTAGCCTCTATTGATGAGAAAATGGAATTGGCAATATCAACGGCTTTAGCCCCAACCTCCTTAGTGCTCATACCAGCCAGGTTATCTTTAATGAGCACAGGTTCTGGGTATACGGCACCTATCGATATCCTGGAACTCGTTATGACACCCTCCTTCTCTTGATAAGTCACGGTCACAATAGCGCTAGGGAATGAGGCACCACCTCTCCTGAAGAATTCGTAAACACCGTTAAAGCTACTCACCGGAATTCTTACCTCGGTAATCAACTCACTGGGCCCTAGGTCTGTGGTGTAGGGTCCCTTATAGAATTCGGCGACCTTAACGACCCTTTCCGTACCAACGCCTCTAATGACCACCTCCGCATCGAGTGCTATTAATGCTGGGTAGTAATTAGCGGCGGGATCTGCGTGGGCAAGGCTACCTCCTATGGTGCCTATGTTCCTAACCTGTACATCGGCTATATGCCAAGCTGATTCACTGAGTACCTTAGCCCTCTCGTTTACTAGCCTGTTCATGGCAACATCATTATGCGTAGTCAAGGCGCCAATCCTTAGGTAATTACCGTCAATTTTCACGTACCTAAGCTCATTTAGGCTTAGTATATCTATGAGGTACTTAACCTCCATCATCCTTAACTTCAGCATAGGCATGAGACTCATGCCGCCAGCCAAAACCTTAGCCTCACCACCATACTCACTCAACAACTTAAGTGCTTCATCGATACTTGAGGCCCTCAGGTAATTGAAACCCCTAGGCAAACCAAGCGCGTAGGACATCCCCATCACCCCTCAATAGCCCTCATTATTTTGTATGGGCGTAATGGTAAATCAGTTACTGCCTTACCAATTATTGAGGCCAGTGCATTAACTATGGCGGCTGGAACGCCCATCATTGCGCCCTCACCAACACCATGAGCCTCCGACACGAGGAACTTTGCTGGTGTTTCAAAATGGATGAATTCCACCTCCATACCGACGGCCTCAGCCAATGTTGGTGACTCGTAGATGTCGAGGCTTGTTGTTAATGGGTTTCCCTGATCATCGTACATCAATTCCTCATAGAGTGTTAATGCAAGCCCATGCATCAAACCACCCATCAGTTGGCCATCAACAAACTCCCTCTTAAAGACCCTACCTGAGTCATGCGCTATCACGTACTTCCTAACCCTGATGTCATACGTATCTGGGTCAAGTTCTATAACAGCCAGGTGGGCCTGTATAGCGTATGTGGCTGATGAGTTTATCCTATCGCCCTCAGCAGCCTTTACTGTTGGTGGTTGATAGAAAACAGTGACGCTTAAGGATGAGTCAACCCCCTCAGGTAGTGAACCAGGGTCCCAATTAACAGACGAGGCAATCCTCCTAATATCCACCCTCCTACTTGGATTATTGACATCATAGAACTGGCCATTCTCGTAACCAACCTTATCCGTACCCAGCATCGCCATGGCTAACCTCGTAAGTCTCTCCCTCAACTGCCTAGAGGCGAGTATTGCCGCACTAATGACTATTGGCGCAAACCTACTTGAGTAACTACCATCAGAGAGGGCCCACGTTCTGGTGGTATCGACCCTGTTCTCCACAATAACAATCGATGGATCAACACCCAACTCAGCAGCAACCACCTCGGCAAGTGTGGTTTCGTGGCCCAAGCCCTCGTTTGTGCCGTTAACAAAGACCCTAATGTAACCGCTCATGTCGATGCTTACGGTAACGTAGGTACCAGCACCTGAGTGCGGGTATTTACGTCTGCTTGGTTCTATTGCTAGGTCCGTATAGCCCAGGTTTGTTCCGCTTGGTTCAACGAGAACCACAACGCCAACACCGATGTTTGGATTCTTCCTCCTCTCCTCAAGCCAACGCCTATATTCAGGCTCTATCGCCCTTACAACTCTCTCATAGTCCTGCTTTGGGTATAGGCCTCCCGTTATTGTCTCGTAGAAGTACTCGTCACCCAACTTCTTCGGGAAGTCCCTTATTAAGTTCTTGATCCTCAATTCCAATGGGTCGATACCAAGTTCACGGGCTAACTCGTTAACCGCAACCTCAAGCATGAAGTAGAATGGTGGGCCACCATAAGCCCTATTCAACCCGGTGGGTAGTTTATTCGTTAGTATGACGTAGTCCTCGACCTCGATAGCCTTAACATCGTATGCGCCGTTCATGTTACCATGAACCCTAAATAGGACACCGGGGTCAGGGGGTCTTGGGTATGCGCCAACATCCTCGTAAAACCTAAACTTAAGACCCTTTATAATGCCGTCCTTCGTTGAGGCGATCTCAACAACACCCTTCCTAGCACCGCCTGAGTTACTACCAACTAGGTGCTCAGTCCTACTCTCAATCCACTTAACAGGTCTTCCACTGAGTATTGACGCCGCAGCTGCAAGCACAATGTATGGGTATAGTGAGTATTTCGAACCAAAACTGCCGCCGATATCCCTCGGTGTAAACAGCCTGAGGCTGCTCGTAGGCAGTCCTAAAGCCCTACTAACAAAGTACGCTATCAACAGTGGACCTTGTACGTTAGCCCATACATTCAATTCACCACCAACGTAATGTGCAAGTACTCCGTAGGTTTCCAGGGGCATTGCGTTATGCTTCTGGTAATAGAACTCCCTTTTTACAACCACGGGTGATTCGGAAAATACGGAATCCACCGGGCCGAATTTCATATGCCTATACATGGCTATGTTTGATTTTAATTCGTCATGAACAAGGACATCGCCCTTCAACGCATCGTCAATACTCACCACAGGCTTTAACGGTTCAAAATCAACCTGGACATAATCAAGAAGATCTACCGCTCTATAAGGATCATCAGAAAGGACAACGGCTATAGGCTCACCAACAAATCTAACCTTATCGCGGGCAAACGGATAATACTTAATTGGTGCATCAACAGCGAGTGGGAAGGGGTTAGGTATAACCTTACTCAATTCACCTGGACCATAAGCAATACCACCGTGTTCGAGAACCCCTGTTAAATCGATCTTTAAAATACGGGCGTGGGCGTAGGGGCTCCTGTAAATAGCCATGTATAGCGTACCAGGGGGCGTGGGTATATCATCAATATACTCGCCAGAACCTGTGACAGCCCGAAGACCCTCCCTATAATGAGGCAACTTACTCATTATGGTACTAAGGACACTTAGTTATTAAAATATTAAGGTTATTAGACTAACACAACCATGATAGCGCCTAAGGTATTTGTATACAGGTTATCACAGGATGACCCGAGGAAAAACACCGCAATTAAACTAAGTAAGCATGGGTTTATACGACTCGTAAGTAGTCCCGGGAGGTTACCGAGAGGTTCATTGCTGCTGGATCCAACATCGAGGCTTCCCCTAACGCCGGGGGATGTTGATGTAGCAATTGCCAGGGGTATATCATTGATCGATTGCTCGTGGAAGAGGGCTATTGAGGAGCATGGAAGGCTTGTGAGGGGTGATTTCGTGAGGAGGCGTTTGCCATTATTGATCGCCGCAAATCCTGCTCACTACGGTAAACCATACATCCTCTCGACAATAGAGGCTGTGGCCGCTACCCTATACATACTTGGCTTTAGGGAGTTGGCTAACGAAGTGCTGAGGCTGTATAAGTGGGGTCCGAATTTTCTAGTAATCAATGCTAAATACCTTGATAAGTACGCTGTGGGTGATTTATCCCCAGAAAGGGAGTTATTGGGTATTGATGATGTGGAATACGGTATTGAGCAGCTAATGAGGGCATTATTAGATACTGATTAATGAGTAACTACCTAACTGCATACTTGCATACGCCGCGTAATGGGCATTGGTTGCATAGGGGCTTTTGAGGTAGGCAGTATTGCTTACCTATCGTGACTACCGATGCATGCACAAGCTTGTAGATGTATAAATCCCTCGGTAATACCTCCTCGAGGAACCCCTTCCACGAGCTATAACCATTACCAAGATCTATCCCAAGAACCCTACTGAAAACACGTTTTGTGTATTGTGAAATTGGTAGTGACGGTATGTTTAGGGCAAAGAGCATTATCGAATCTGCGGTTTCCTCACCAACACCATCCTGGTTAAGTAGGAAATCCCTAACGTTACTCATTGACCTAAGCCCCTCTAGCCCACCAACACTTACGATGTTCCTCGCCAGTTTTACGAGCCTCACGGCCTTTGTAAACCTGTAATTAACACCCTTTATGATGTCGGCAAGCGCTTCCGGACTTGTTTCCGCAATGCGTTCAATCTTATTTAAGTCAAGAACCCTAAGCCTACCGAGAACCTCACCAACAACCTCCCACCTGGTTTGTTGAACTAGGATTGCGGTTATCACAACCTCGTCAGGGGACTCAGCCCCACCCCACCACCTGGTGGACTCAGGACCATCCACGAACCAGCCAGTCCGCCTCAACTCATTACCCAAACCCCTAAACACATCAATAATCCTCTCAATGACCTCGCGCATCGAAAACCATTAATCCGCTCCGGATAAGTTTATTAAAT
>LOCH01000035.1 GCA_001516765.1 Vulcanisaeta sp. MG_3
GACCACACTTTGTGCAATCATCAGTCACGTACCTAGGCTTAACCAATATTCTAGCCCTATAATCGCCTGGTGATCCCGTTAGATCCATGAGTTCAGCGGGTGCCAGAAGCTCGATGTTTGGATGCCTAGCCACATCACTTATTAACGGTCCCTCGATGCATATGCTGCAGTCTAGTGTTGGGAATGTCTTGTCTAGCATCGCCATCTTGCCGCCAATCGCTGGCGACTTCTCAACAAGGGTCACCTTATAACCCATGTTTGCTAGGGCCAGGGCAGCCTCAATACCAGCAATACCACCACCAAGAACCAGGATCCTATTTGTCGGCATGCATTCACCCCATACCTTTCAGGTACTTCCTACCATAGTCGAGTCCCGCTTGGAATGCTTTGATGTTCATTTCTTGAACTGTTGTATCTAATTTACCGGCCCTCCTAGTCATGCCCCTTATTGCGTTTATTATAGATTCCTCCTTTATCAAAGGCTCAAGAGCAGACGTTATTACACCAACTAGAACCACGTTCATCATCAACCTTCTACCGGTAACGTTTTCGGCAATCTCGGTGGCAGGTACAGGTATTACTACGTAATCATTAGCATTAGGTATCACTGGCTTGTATATCGTACTCTCGTAAACGAAGATACCACCCTTACGAAGGCTCTTGAACTCTAAACTAAAGGCTTGTTGCGTCGTTGCTAAAAATACGTCGGCCTCATCGATTAATGGATAATCAACCATCTCCTTAGCAATAATAACATCAGCCCTAGACCAACCACCCCTCTGCTCTGGGCTATATGTAATCGTTAGAATCGAATCAAGACCTTGCATGGCGGCCGCCATGCCAAGAAGTCTACCGGCAAAAACGATGCCGTGACCGCCGAGACCCATCAATCTAATCCGTACCTGATCTAGCGACTGTTGCATATTATTCTATTGATAAATAATTAAGGACTCTTATAAATTTTATTCTAATTTGACAAAAATTATTTTAAATTATACGAATAATTAAGAAAAATATTCAAATCTTACGATAATTATCCATACGATACTGGTCTCTCCCTTTTAACAAAATTTCCTAGGACTATCTTCTTCATGCTAAAATCAATGTCTATATCAGCGAGATTGGCGTTATGATCGATAGTTGACCTCTCCTTAATTACCTTCATGAAATCGACAGCATCACCCATTGCATTTCTGTCGGTATATATTATGCACGGTGATAGTACCTCAATTACCGCAAACCCCTTAACCCTAAACATCTCAAGTAATGATTGATAAAGCTCGTTTTGGTGAAGAACACTCCACCTGGCCACGTACGAGGCACCAGCCGCATACGCCAGGAGTGGTACGTTGAATGGATTTTCAAAATGCCCATAGGGTGATGTTGTCGTCTTCGCACCCTTTGGTGTTGTTGGGCTGTACTGCCCACCGGTCATTCCGTATATGAAGTTGTTGACTATTATTACGTTGATGTCATCATTCCTCCTGGCTGCGTGTATGAAGTGATTACCGCCAATTGCTAGTATGTCACCATCACCACCAACGACTGTAACCTCCAACTCCGGATTGGCCATTTTAAGTCCCACCGCGAATGGTATTGCCCTGCCGTGAGTTACGTGGTAAGCATCAAGTCTTAGGTATCCTCCTATCCTACCCGTGCATCCTATGCCTGTTACGATCACGTGCTTCTCGATGGGTATTCCGGAATTCTTAATGGCTCTAGCCAATAACTTCAGGAGTATGCCTAACCCACACCCAGGACACCAAATGTGGGGTAGCCTATCAATCCTTATTAGGTCCTTAATATCATCATAAGCCTTGGGAAGCTCAACCTTAATTCCCGTGGTTGCTACCTCCACCTCCGTGCTCATCCTTCGATCACCTTCTTCACATTACTCATTACATAATCCGGGTCAGGAATATAACCGGGAGCATATGGAATATGCTCCACGGGGACGCCCCTTGAAAACTCCCTAACTACGTGATACATCTTGCCCATATTAACCTCAACAGTTATGAACTTCTGAACACCTCTAGACGCCAAGTTTTCCACAACCCAGCCAGGGAATGGCCACGCAGTCTTTGGCCTAAGTAGTCCAACCCTATATCCCTGGGTCCTCAAAACCTTAATTGCCCTCCTGACAGAACCTGATGTTGATCCATACGACACAATCACGTATTCGGCATCATCAAGCAAGTACTCCTCCCACTCAGCGATCTCCTTCTCATTCTCCCTAATCTTCCTGACGAGCCTCATGACGAGCTTAAATGAGGCATCTTTATCAGTCGTTGGATAACCCTTATCAGTATGAGTTAAGGATTCATTATTGACCCTATAACCTGTGCCAGCAATCGCCATTGGAGGAACTAGATATTTACTATCATAAGGTAGGTATTGATCTGGTGGTACCGTGGGTTTGGGCCTTTCTACTATCTCAATCTCGTCGAATTCAGGAACTCTAACCTTACCGTACATGTGACCAACTAATTGATCAGACAGTACCACAGCCACAACCCTATATTTTTCAGCGGTGTTGAAGGCCTTTATTGTGAAATCAAACGCCTCCTGGGGATTCGCCGGTAGATAGGCAACTATTTCGTAATCACCATGAGATCCGTACTTAGCCTGTAAGATATCTCCCTGTCCTAATAACGTTGGGATTCCCGTAGATGGGCCGGCTCTCATTACGTCAACTATAACGGCCGGTATCTCGAGCATCGAGCCCAATCCAATGTTCTCCTGCATTAGGGAGAAGCCTGGACCACTGGTTGCTGTCATGGACTTAACGCCTGCCGCTGACGCACCTAACACGGCGGCTATGCTTGCTATCTCATCCTCCATCTGTATGAATTTACCACCAACCTGAGGTAATCTATATGACATGTACTCAGCAATTTCGTTAGATGGTGTTATTGGGTAGCCAGCGTAGAATCTACAACCTGCTGTTACAGCACCTTCCGCAGTAGCTGTATTGCCATCCAGGAAATGAATCCCAGGCTTTAGAAGCTTATCCAGGTCTTTTTTGTAGAGCTCAGCCACCGTGGGCATGCCTACTCACCCCGTAATACTTATCGTATGTTATGTACTCCTCCGAAATAATCGTGATTGCGAACTCGGGGCATATTTTCTCGCACATCCTGCACGCAACACAATCAAGCTCCTTACCAGGCTTAACCACTGGGTAATGGTATCCCTTGAAGTTCACATCCTTCGACTCCTCGAGGACGTTGTTTGGACAGAACTCAATACAAAATCTGCAGTCCTTACATAGGTCTGGGTTAACGAGAATTTTACCAACTGGTCGCTTCATCTTGTGTAAATTAACGAGCCTACGCATGAACCAGGCCTCGTCTTGCTGAATTAGAGCCATATTGGTTGATTATTTTTCATTAGAAATGTTTTTAAATCTTTTTCTTCTTCGGTCGTATAATTCCTATTGGCTTTATTTTCTTATATGCATTTTTACTCATTGTTATATAAATATTCATTAGAATATTTACCATGAGTATTAGTAAAATGAGAAGACTTAGGGTTTAAAATGCAAGCTATGTTTATTGAGGATGGTGGGTTTCTCTAGAGATATTGACGAGATACTGAGGAGGAGAGTCGAGAGTAGGCGGTTTAGGATTAAGGATATTGATCAATTAAAGACTGTTGATGATGTCTTCAACCAATACACAATAGATGCATTGAGGGAGCTTATGAATGAGGGTTTCGTTGATGAGGTTTACGGGTCTGTGGCGCAGGGTAAGGAGGCAAAGGTCATATGGGCTAAGTCGAAGGATGGTTGGGATATCGCCCTAAAGATATTCTACACAACCACAGCCCAATTCATAAGGAGTAGGTATAAGTACTTACTTGGTGATCCTAGGTTCACCGGAGTTAAGATAACAAATACGAGGAAGTTAATCGAGTATTGGTGCAGGAAGGAGTACAGCAACTTAAAGGATGCCTATGATGCAGGCGTTAGGGTTCCTAAGCCCATAACCTTCAACAAGAATATACTCGTTATGGAGTTCATAAGCTACATGGGGTATAGCGGTATACCGGCGCCGTTGATTAAGGATTCACCGCCAGAGGATCCGGAGGAGGCGTATCTAACAATAATTAAATATATAGAGCGGGCATTCATAGTTGGTAAGATAATACATGCAGACCTGAGCGAATTCAACATTGTTAATACCGGCAATGAGTTGGTTATAATCGATTGGGGCAGTGCGGTTAAGTCAAACCATCCAAACGCCATGGAGTTCCTACTTAGGGATATAGGGAATATTAACAGATACTTCAGCAAGGAATTCGGCATTGAGGTACTTGATAGTAAGGCATTACTGAATGCGTTAATGCGCAGGTACCTAAATAGTGGCGGTGCCAACGTTGATGGTGATGGTTGGTTAATCATAAATGGTAAGAGAATCATTGATGAAATTGGCTGAGCATGGTAATATTTAGGCAGTAAATTAATATAACTGCGAATCAGTAATTCATTAGAATGCCGTTATCAACACCGCCCGAGCCTAGGGACATTAAAGAGAGGATACTAAAACGAAAAAGTGCGTGTAGCGGTTCCGGTTGTGACGCGTTTGCTGTATGGTTTGGCAATGAGGTGGCAAAGTACCTCTGGGACCACTGGGGTAGGGAGTTGAGTAGGTCTGGAATTAATTGGCAAAAGTTCTTGGCGATACTCGGTAATCACACACAGGAGTTAATTGACTGGGCAATAAGAGGGACCCTGAGCTGGGATGAATTACTTAAGATAATACTCGGTGACACGTCAATTGGTGCAACTTCAACGGAGAGGAGGG
>LOCH01000036.1 GCA_001516765.1 Vulcanisaeta sp. MG_3
CAACTCACCCCTGAGCATCAGCACCAAGTTTCTTGCATGCTTTCTGGACCTATCCACGGCTATGTCGAACAACTCCTTTTCATTACCAGCCTCATCCTCGTGAACAGTCACGTCTATTATCGGCTTATCATACTCTATCTGAAGCATTATTAACCCCATGGAGGCCACGGCATAGGTTATCTTATCGGTTAAGCTCGGCCCTATCCAACCGAAGACTATCACTGCGTCAACGCCCTTATTGATTAATTGTTTTGCAGCCCACGGTGTATTCTTAAAGCCAGGAACTGTTATTCTTTCTATGATCACGGATGGCTCATTGTTCTTCAATTCCTCAATCGCATACCTAGCCATATCCACCCGAGCAAACGTTGTGTCAACAATCCCAACCTTCAGGGTCATAAAGCCCGAGATCACCATTATAATTTATATGTATTTAAAGATCATTGCCTTATCTCTAGGAATTTACTAATGTTCAACTTATCCACAGACTCATCTATAGTGCCTATGGTGCAGGTGCTCGAACCATGCCTATAGAGGACCTTCTCACCGCCTCTCGTAATCCTGACAACGAGCGTACCCTCCCTACCACACACCGGGCACCTACCAACCGCGATTGTGACCCATGTCCTCTTTACCGACCTTGCCCAATCAGCAACCCTCCTTAAATAATCCCTAAGGCTCTCCCTAGTTACCTGTGTTGGTGGTATCAACTCGCCCTTATCGCTTACTTGCTGTGTGGTGGCTTGGTTAGTTCCCTGCACGAGCAGCGAGTTTTGGATCTCCTCCACTATCTTAGCGGTATCGCTGGGTAGTACAACTTCATCCCCTAAGTAGTTAAATGGACAGGCGTTCCTTATGGGGCAGATGGTACAGCTTATGGTCTTTATATTGACCTCCCTGTTCTTCACCGATTTTATAGCGGCTTCTAGCAGGGTTTTACCCCACTCTGGCTTTATTGCTATTGACGTTCCCTCCTCAATGTCCTCGCCTACGTTCTTAGATAGGTAATGAAGCTGCACCTCAGAGTTCAATAGGGCTGCGACGAGCAATGCCTCGACTATGTGCGTCTTAACGTTTTCCTTAAGCATCATTAACTTAGGCAATACGATGGTCTCGCCGCACTTTAATAGTCTTGGTAATTCCATGGTTAAATCCTCAACCTTTATTATGTGCTTCTCAGGTGCACATATCGTAAGGACTCTTGGTAGATATTCTGTGTATGCCTCATCCATTATACTAACGTCCCTCCTAAGGGACAATAGTGAGCACTTGGCTATGGAGGTTACGAAGTGGAAATCCTTGTTTTGCAACTTACCCAGCAGGTAATTGGCCAAGTCCGTTAGCTCTTCGAGGCTCATTACCCAATCACCTTAACCCCGGCCTTTGAAACCTCGCTCTTTACGTAGTCCAGGTAATTATCGAGTAGCTCCTTAGCTGGTAGTATCGATTCGTGAGGGTTCCTAGTCCTCATTATGCATATATCCCTAAACCTGCAGACCTTGCATGATGTTGTCTTAGCTATTAAGGCACCAATATCCCCACCTTCAACAGCCTTAACCCACAATTTGAAGGCGTAAATGACCGGGTAACCAACCTCGGGTATAACCTCGATAGGCACTATGTTACGTAGTATACCATCGGTGAGCACCATGTATAATATGTAGGTGTTCTTATTGCCGGCTGCCGCGTAGAAACCGGCTTGGATTAGGTCATGGAGAAGTCTGTTTTTCGTAACCCTACCCATTATTGTCTTAAACTCCAGGTAATAATCACCGCAATCTAGGTCGGGCTTACCTCTCATGGTCCAGTCATGGTGCGTGTACATGACCTCCACGCCCTCAATGCACTTACTACCAAGCCTATTCTTAACCTCAGTAATTGCTAGGTTGTGTATCATCTTACCGAGTAGGTGCATTGTTATATCACCCCAATCAATGCTTGGGCTCTTCCCAGTCAGGTAGTAACTGGGTATTAGGGAGCATTGCGTGAATAAACCGACGGGTACGTTGCCGGGGCTTATCTTAACCATAGAGTCCCTTATCTCATTGAAGATCACTTTACTCAGTCCAACATCCCTATTAATCGCCTCACTAACCTCTTTCATGATGCTTGTTATTGAATATCCATCCCTTACCAATTTCGTTACTTCCTCAATTACATTTCTCAATGCCTCGGGTACCTGGCTCATGGCGCTATTGTGGAGGGACCCCTTTAAATTACTAAGTCCAGGTCTGGACTTGGTATTATTTCAATTAAATAAACAGATTAGCTCTCCTCACGAAGTCCTCATACTGATTAAGCAGTTCCCTACTTAGTGATGGGTGAACCCTACCTAGGGCATACTCAAAATCCTCCCTCTTGATCATGACCCTTTCATCACCACCCAACACCCTGTCCAAGGCCCTCATCTTTGCCTCCCTAACAAGTGCCGCAAGATCTGCGCCACTGTAACCCTCGGTGGCATCGGCTACCCAGTCAATGACTCCATCCTCAACCTCTGCACCCTTAAGGTGCACCCTCAGAATCTCACGCCTAGCGTCCTTATTGGGTGGTGGTATGTATATCACCTTATCGAATCTGCCGGGCCTAAGCAACGCCGGGTCTATAGACCAAGGCCTGTTTGTGGCCGCTATCACAATAACGTTATTTAAGCCCCTAATGCCATCCATCTCCGTCAATAGTTGCGAAATCACACTGGACCAGACTGCACCTAAAGGCGAATCCCTAGGCGGTGCCACCGAATCGATTTCATCAATGAAGATAATGGCTGGTGAGTTATCACGAGCCATGTTGAATACATCCTTAACAACAGCCGCCGCCCTCTCCGGACCCACCCTAGCCAATTCTGCGCCGTTAAGTTCTACGAAGTTTGCCCTAAGCATATTTGCTGTTGCCTTGGCAACAAGTGTCTTACCAACACCAGGTGGTCCGAAGAGTAGTATGCCGTGGATTGGTTCAATACCGAGTTTCTCCAGGATTTCCCTTTTCTGCATTGTGGCCACCACGTACTTATTTATCAAGGCCTTTACCTCCTCGAGATCACCAACATCATCCCAGGAAACCTCAGGAATACCCACCTGGGGTTTTCCGTATGTCCTTAATCTACTATACTGTAATCTAAAGGCTTCGTACCTCTCGAGTAGGTCGTAGGTGAGGCTCGGTTTATACTTACTAATTATATTTTCTAGGTCACCTTGGGTTATTGGCCTGTTCTCCTTAAGTGACGTCAGCACGGCTGTCCTAACCACATTCATTATGTCAGCGCCTGTGAATCGGTCAGCCAGCTTGGCAAGCTTGGCGTAATCAATTGGCCCCTGCACGGGCTTACCCCTGAGCATCTGTTCAAGCATTTTAGCCCTAACCTCCTCACTAGGTGGTGGTATGTATATCACCTTGTCAAACCTGCCAGGCCTAAGTAGGGCTGGGTCTAGTAGGTCTGGCTGGTTCGTCGTGCCTATTATTAGCACGCTCTCGTTTCTCTTCATTATACCATCCATCTCACTAAGCATTATATTTAGTAATCTGGGTGTTACATCATCACTAACATACCTGGTCCTAGCTTTGCCGATGGCGTCGAGCTCATCAATTATTATTACCGATGGGGCATAGTTCCTGGCAGCCTTAAATAATTCAGCGAGCCTATTCTCGCTCTCACCGTAGTACTTACTTAATAGTTCACCTAGGTTCATGATTATTGCGGTCCACCCTAGCCTACCAGCTATTGCCCTTGCTAGCATGGTTTTGCCAACGCCAGGTGGTCCAAAGAGTAGGACGCCATGTATCGGCATTAAGCCGTACTTCTGCGATAACCCAGCATTCCTGAGCGGTGTTATCACCGACGACTCTATCTCATCCTTAACGTCATCTAAACCAACGACCTCATCCCACTCATTAGCCATAGCCTTTAACTCATCCTTGTTCAATATCAATTGGTACCCACGTTCAAGGGCTATGGTTGACTGCTTCTCCTCCTCCTCGAACCTAACCTCAATCAGTCTGAAGTGCATGATGGGTAATAACGCCAAGCTAATGATTAAGGCATATGGTAAACCTCTAACTAGTGTGTCAACATCAATACCCTGGTAAAGACCGAAGTATGGATTCATGTAAAATAATAAGTAGGTAAGGACTGCGTAGGCAGCCATAGTACCCACAGCAGGCGCTAACAACCTGACTACCTGATTCCCATGAAGCCTCAACCTACTGGACACGACATAGGCTGTGTACGCCGCCAACGCCATTAGGGGTGGAAGCACATACGTGGTAGTCCAAGTAAACACCCTATATAATGCCTGACCTAACCCATAAAGTCCAACATCCATGCCACTAAATGCGCTGACTAGTTCCGTGTACGTGAGTGATTGTAATGGGGCCAATTCGGCATTGACTGGGCCAAACCAGGGAACTTGGGTGTTCGCATTTAGTAATAGTAGTGTTGGTATGTAAAGCACCAGGAATGTTATCAGGGACTTCAGTGGCGTAACCCTCCTCGTAACCCCTATCGTTAAGCTCGGTGATGTTAGTATCAATGGTATCGACAAGACATGGAATTGGTTGGGTATGATTGAGAATTCCCAAGCCAGTAAGCCAACACCAACACCGAGCCAGTCAAAGGCACTAATTAATATTATAAGCACTAGGATAAGTAGCAACGCGCCTAGGGCGGCGTAATGATAAACATAGAGTAGCGCCGGTATTAGAAGTATTATCATTATTGCAAAGCCGAGCTTCGTATGCCCTGAATAGGCTAGGGCTGATGTAATAATTATTATTAATAGG
>LOCH01000037.1 GCA_001516765.1 Vulcanisaeta sp. MG_3
CGCGGATGAAATAATAGGCCTTGAGTACGGCTCCGTAGTGAGGACAAACCTAGGCTATGAATTAACGGTGCTTAGGCCAATGATTACCGACATACTCCTAGAGAGAGGTGAGAGAATTACCCAGGTGATTTATCCAAAGGATGCAGCCCAAATAATCGTTACCGCAGGAATAGGACCGGGTAGTAGGGTTGGCGAGGCGGGTGTTGGCAGTGGGTTCATGACAGCACTCTTGGCGTACTACGTTAGACCTAACGGTAAGGTTTATGGTTATGACAAGAGGGAGGATGCCATAAGGATCGCCAGGAAAAACCTGGAATTACTTGGTCTACTCGAGTGGGTTGAGCTAAGGGTTGGTGATGTTGTTAATGAGGGCTTTATGGAGCGTGACCTGGACGCTGTAATCCTCGACATGGGTGATCCATGGAATGCAATACCAAACGCCACAGAGGCCCTAAGGCCTGATGGGACCTTGGTTATTTACGTGCCTACCGTGAATCAGGTGCTTAAGGTGTTAGGTGCATTGAGGGATAATGGGTATGTTGATGTCAAGATGGTGGATGTCATGATTAGGGAGTGGAAAACAGAACCTAACGAGGTCAGGCCACAAACCTGGGTTAACGCACATACGGGCTATTTAATAATTGGTAGACGGAGCGCCAGATCTGCTAAACCAGCCAAGCAACTTCCTCATGATTAGATAAATAAGATCTTGGTACCAGGGTAGGGCTCGTGTAAGTTCGACGTTAGCAATGGCCAGTAACCAACCAGCTACAACATCGAGTGGCCAGTGTACTCCGACATAGACTCTACCGTAGGATACGAGTACCGCCTCGATAGTCAGTGGTAATGATATATACCAGGGCAGTGAGACTATGGCTGCGTAAGCCCCTGTGCCAACGATTAAAGCATGCCCCGAGGGGTATGAGGAGTCTAGCGATTCATGTATAAGGGGTGTTATGTGCAGTACGAGGAATGGTCTTGGTTCATAGAGCACATGCTTCATAAACTCACCCAGAATTAGGCTTAGTATGAATGCCGAAACCATCAACACACTCGACCTCCTATACCTACCACCCACGTACCAAAGCACCAGCGCCACTGGAATCCAGAAGAGGGCTCTCCCATAATCATCCATACTAATCACGGTGAATAGAGGGGTTAGGATAGGGGCCTTGTTATCAAAGACTGTGAAAAATAGGTACCTATTCACGGTTGTATCTTCCGTATTGGCCACGACATAGATTGTCAATGCAATGTATAATGCATAGATCGCGAGTGCCGTATACAGGTGCTTACGATCAATCCCTACACCCATCTATAATGCACCAAACCCCAAGCTTTAATTAATTACTCACATTGCCAATAATCCAATCTCGCATAAGGTTTAATTTTTCAGCCGCTTTAGCTCTCGACGAAATGCCCGTTAGAATCGCGGTCGTTGATAAGGACTCATGTCAACCCAAGAAGTGCAGCCAGGAGTGCATTAGGTTTTGCCCAATCGTTAGGGGTGGGAAGAGGGCCATTTACATGGATGAGCAGTTAGGCCACCCTGTCATCACGGACTTATGCACTGCATGCGGCATATGCGTTAGGAAATGCCCCTTCGAGGCGATAACCATCGTTAATCTGCCCAGTGAGCTTGGTGAGGAGTGCGTACACCAATATGGGCCCAGTGGTTTCAAGCTATTTAGGCTACCAATGCCCAAGCCAGGCAGGGTTCTCGGTATAATTGGGCAGAATGCCATGGGTAAGACCACGATAGCCAAGATACTCTCGGGCGAGTTGAAGCCGAACCTATGTAGTAATGGGCAGGTTGATGTTAATGATATCATTAGGTTCTTCAGGGGTACCGAGCTTCAGCCATACCTAACGAGGCTTTACGGAGGCGGCGTTAGGGTTGTTCACAAACCCCAGTATATTGAGTTAATACCAATGTACGTCAGAGGTACCGTCAGGGAGGTCCTAATGAAAATCGGCGGTAGTGAGGATTTAGTCAATAAGGTGGCGGAGGAATTAAACCTAAAGCACCTACTCGATAGGGAGGTTGATAAATTGAGCGGTGGTGAGTTGCAGAGACTAGCCATCGCCGCCGCATTACTCAGGAGGGCCGATTCGTACATATTCGACGAGCCAACAACCCACCTGGACATAGTTGAGCGATTAAGGGTTGCCGAGGCGATAAGGAATATCACGGGTGAGGGTAGGTACGTAATAGTCATAGACCACGACCTGGCAGTCCTTGATTATCTCGCGGACCAGGTAGTCATTCTTTACGGTAAGCCTGGCGCTTACGGCATAGTGTCTAACATGAGGGGTGCTAGGGAGGGAATTAACGAGTACCTAAATGGTTACCTAACAAGTGAGAACATGCTAATTAGAAGGGAGCCAATTAAGTTCAGGGTTAAACCAGCACCGAGGCCCGTACATAGGGAGAAGGTGCTCCTTGAATGGACAGACATGACTAAGACACTAGGCGATTTCAAGCTTGAGGTTAAAGCCGGTGTGGTACATAGGGGTGAGGTCATAGGTGTCCTGGGACCCAATGGTATTGGTAAGACAACCTTCGCGAGGCTCCTCATTAATGAGGTAGAACCCGACTCAGGCATTGTCATACCTCACGGCAAAGTTACGATAAGCTATAAACCGCAGTACGTTAGGGACTTGGCGGTTAAGTACAGCGATAAGACAGTGAGGGAGTACCTAGCCATGACCCTCGGGCCCGACTTCCCATCCAAAGTAATATGGCCGGAGTTAGCCAATGGATTATCATTAACACCGTTAATGGATAGGGAATTAGCAAGCCTCAGCGGTGGTGAACTGCAGAGGGTTGTTGTGGCGGGGTCATTATTGAAGGACGCAGAAATCTACCTGCTCGACGAGCCCATGGCGTACCTAGACATAGAGCAGAGGGTTAGGATCGCCTCCATAATTAGGAGGATAATTGAGGAGAGGGATGTGGTGGCGTTGGTTATCGAACACGACATAACAATGATAGACTACCTAAGCACCTCAGTAATGGTCTTCCAAGGAGAACCAGGTAAACACGGCATCGCAGAATCACCAACAGACCTGAGAACAGGCATGAATGAATTCCTCAAGAACCAGGACATAACCTTCAGGAGGGAGCCACAGGTCGGTAGACCCAGAATAAACAAGAGGAACTCATACCTAGATAGATTACAGAGAGAGATTGGTGAGTACTACTATTACGTGAGTACGGAGGAGGGTAAGGAATAAAATAATAACAAAATCACTACGAGATCTGATGAATAATATTTTAGTATTTAATGCTGAAGTTGAATTATGGCAAAATTTTGCCATGGCATGATCATTAGAATAATAATCATAATTCGTAGGAACTAAGCCCTCATTATTTGGGCATTAAGCATTTTAAAAGTCGCTTGATTCACTGTTTTTGTGGCGTCCGTTGGCGTTATTGGTTTGGGTCCTATGGGTCAGGCGATAGTTCATTACCTAGTTAATAATACCAAGTATGTGATCAATGGTTACGACATAAGTGAGGATGCCGTGAAACGTGCCCGTAGAATGGGTATTAACGCTGTTAGGGTTGATGTTAGGGATTCAGATGCCCTTAGGCTCATTGCCAGGGATAATGATTTAGTGATCAGTGCCGTTCCGCAATCCATAGCTGACCAAGTAGTCCTTGGGGTTCATGACTATGGGAAGCCCATAATTGACTTAATATTCATGTGGAAATACGATGAGGCGATGGCCAGTAAGTTGGTGGGTGGTCCTATGGTGGTTCCAGCCTGCGGTTGGGCGCCTGGCTTAACCAACGTGCTGGCTATGGCGGCTGCCAGCGAGTTGGAGGAGGTTGAGGAGGTTGGTATTCACGTTGGTGGTAACCCCACGAACCCGAAACCGCCGCTTTATTACGAGCTATTATTCTCACTGGAGAGCACGATCGATGAGTACGTAAGACCGGCCACAATTATTAGGGATGGCAGGGTGGTTAATGTCGACCCATTAAGCGAGATTTTTAGCTTCTCGACTTGGCTAGTAAACGGTGACTTCGCCGAGTTCTACACGGACGGCCTTAGCACCCTATTGGTCACATTGCCAAAGCACTTCAAGACCCTACGTAATGCCTACGAGAGAACCATTAGGTGGAGGAGGCATTTGGAGGTAATGAAAACCCTGAGAGATCTCGGCCTACTTAACAGCATGGAGGGATGCCAAGCACGTACTCTCAAGAGTCTTGGAGAAAGGCTCCAACGACTTCTCGATAACCGTTGTCGAGGCTAGAGGGAGGATTGATGGTGAGGTGGCGGCGGTCAGGTTCGAGGGTGTGGATTATGCCCAGGGTGGCTTCACGTCAATGGCCAGGCTGACTGGTTTCACAGCAGCCATAATAGCCGATCTCGTGCTAAGGGGCAGGATTGAGGGTAAGGGGTTGTTACCCATTGAGGAGGCGTACTTAGCAAACAAGGACATACTCAAGGAAATACTCAGAGGGCTTAGGAGCCAGGGCATTAGGTTTTGGTTCACGAAAACAGTGATTGGTGGGTAGGTAGTAAGGTTAATTAAATCGTTGCTTTCGCTCTTCAATTTAGATGGTTAATTGGGTAAAGTTAACCGTGCCACCCATCGTGACCGGGATTGGCTATGCCATAATAGAGTCTATGATACTGCCCGAGTTGGTTTACGCAATCTATCACGATCCAACGAATTCCTGGTATTTAGCCCTAGTTCATTACCACCCATGGTTGGGCATGTGGATGTATAGGTTGGGCGTGGCCATAATACTGGCAATACCCTGGATAATACTCGGCGACCTCTGGCAGTGGTTATTCGCCGCCGACCTGGCTGTATGGAGCGAGGATGCGGCATTCTGGCTCTTCATAGGACACATACCGCACTCCTGGGGCTACATAAGAAGTCTGCACATGTTCGCATACCCCACAATACCAATACACGGAGGATTACCGCTATACTACATACCAGCGGCAATAGTGCTTTACATAAGCATCGTAAAAATAAGAGAGAAGGAAAGGACTAGCTCAGTGTCTCACCATACTCGTTAATATTTACGAAACTCACGGGCTTAACATTAACTATCTCAATCTCATCAAGAGGCCTTATACCGTACCTATCCCTAACCTCCCTGGGTATCGTAAACTGCCTCGACATAGCCCGCCTATTCCTCAACAACCTAACACCCCTAATCTCTATAACCTTACCCCCATGCTTAATAATTATATCTGCATACAGCGCATCCTCAATACCAAGCAACCTAATTAATCCCGAGGGAAGAAGCACTTGGTTGTTTATGTAAACACGTGTTCTATATGGAAGACCCCCAACATTTATTTCCCTACCCATTGCCAGACTTTATGAACAGCCACAGACCATTATTAAAAGTACCATCAATTTACCTAAAATAACAAAGAAAATCTCGTAGCGTAACTAAAAATTCACTTAACCAATTGGCTACATGACAAGAAGTGCGTGAAAAGGGATATCACGAATAGCACTGGGATACTGCATGAAGAAGTATGGAAACATGGTTAAGTGAGCGGTAGAACCGACCTCCCTCCTGCTTTGGGGGATTGGGTTTTCCTGGGATCTTGGGTGTTGCTGCCTTACCTGGCTATGAAGCGTTTCACCCAAGGTTTGTACATGACTTGCGCCTGCCACCTAAATTTCACCCAAACCCAAGCCCTAAAGGGCGAGGTTTGTTGTTTATTATCGTGTACCGAAATCCTTACCAAGGCAATTTAGCGAGACCACACCCATAAAGAAAACCTAAAAACCGAAAAGATCAAAGCAAAAATGGGCCCGTAGTCTAGCGGTAGGATGCCCAGGGACAGTAGTCCCGCATTTGCCTCACGTTGCTGGTTTAGGCTTGGGGTCGCGGGAGATCCCGGGTTCGAATCCCGGCGGGCCCACCAGGGCTTTGCCTTTGGTTAGCCGTCTTTCAGGTTGTTGATGTTGATAATTTCTGTTATTGTTAGTATCCTGCTTAATAACTACATGTTTTTTATTGACTTGGTCTCCTTGCTTATATCGTATGGTTAATATTTACATGGGGCGTGGTAGCTGCTATAGTATTAAGGAGGGCATGTACGTTATGTCTGGCCCAATGGATTTGGGTAGGGTTGCTGCCCACCTGTTTTTGCACCTTCGTGATTTAAGGAGGGGTTGGAGCTACGACCATGACTGTAATAGGATAGATATGGATAGGGATTTGTTCGAGGCTAGGAGTAAGTACTTGGTTAAGATATGCAGAGATCAGGGTGCCGATGATTGCGATGCCGTAGAATCCCTGGTTAGGGAGGTTATAACCACATTGAGGATGCCTAGGTGGGCTGAGGAGCTGGCTGCTAGGTATATTGTTAGGGTTAAATCGATAATTGACTACTCAACCTAAAACCTTGCCTAGGTCTATCCTCTCCTCACCTGCGATTATACCCTCCACCACAGCCAATGCCTTGATACCCTCCTCAATGCCAATTATTGGTTTCTCAACACCCCTTATCACCCCAATAGCATGCATTAACTCCTGGCTCAACTGATCAACGCTCTCCACGGTGTGTTTTACGCCGTTACGCATCAGAACTTTGTTTAATAGGTCTGCTTCGTAATACCTATCCTTAAGCAATACGGTGAGCCTCCTAACCCTGACCTCGTAATTCCACGATGCGTGTAGTACGTATGTGGCATCACCAAGCCCTAGCATGACCCACGCCGAAGTTATGGGATCCCCCCTCAGGATTCTCCCCATGATTTTAACATCATACTCATTGAGCATTCCTAACACGAGGTCTATGTCATGAAGCCCGAGGTCGAGGAGCACATTACCGTAAGCCCGCGGGTTACCCCTTAATGAACCTACCCTGATTGACTCTACATGTATTGGTACATCGTTCTTAACCTCATTAAGTAATACCTTATATACCGGGTTGAAACGCTCTATGTGCCCCACCAGCACCTTCCTACCGAGAACCCGTGCCTCACGATATAGGTCCAAGGCCTCGTTTAATCTTTCTGTGATGGGCTTCTCAATGAGGAGATCGGTATGTTTTACTAAGTCTTTAGCGATCCTATAGTGGAGGTTTGTGGGTACGGCTATTATACCTAGGTCAGGTTTGTACTTTATTGCCTCATTTATTTCTGTAAATACCATATCCGCGCCATGTTTCTTTGCGATCATGAGCCT
>LOCH01000038.1:0-7663 GCA_001516765.1 Vulcanisaeta sp. MG_3
AAAACATGAACTGGAGAAAGTACGAAGGAAATCAAACCCACTTGTTCCACACGAAATCGTAACCCTCCTACAACACATCATGGAGAACGCAAAGGCTAGCCTAGAGCAAAGCCCCGCGGTGCTGGCCCGGGGCAAACCCATGAACCCAGCCAGAGGAGCCAATGAAGGCTGGGCGAGGAAACCTCCCACACCCTCTTAGGGCGGGGAGGAGGTCAGCTTCTCCGCATCCCCTAATACCGTTATTGCCCTTGGGGTGTCATGGGTATCTATAAAGAGCCAAGAATTGAGTAGGAGTGGCCTCGGTAATAAGGCCAGTTGTCTTTTAAGGATCTGTGCAAAATCCTCAGCACTCAGGTTACCACTGAGGAATTTTATTAATGGCTCCCATACCTGGTAGTTCATGACGCCATCAACGGCATTCCTCCACAGAAATGGGTCGCCCCAAACCTCCGCAATAAATGGCTTATTAACGAACTGTCTCGCATCCCATAGGTACCATGGTGGTATGCCAGCACCGACATCTATCCTGAACGCATCAACGCCCATCAGGGACCAATGAAGCATAATCCCCTTAACCCACTCGCTGGCGAACTTAACATTTAGCTTAGGCATTCTTCTTACATCCATGAACTTCTCATAATCATCACCGTAGATGTAGAACCAACGGGAATACTCTGGGTCACCATCCAGTGCCCTCTTGAAGGCTGGGTGTTCAGAACCTGTGTGGTGTATCGGCATGTCCAGGATAACCCTGACCCCAATAGCGTGGGCATCCCTAACTAGCTTCTTAAACGCCCTGTTGCTTCCGAGGTCATCGTCCACACTCAAATAATCAAGCACGTCATACCTATGGTAAGACATGGCCCTAAATATTGGCGTTAGGTAAATGGCGTCAAAGCCCATGGACCTAATGTAACCAAGCCTACGCCTAATACTTTCTAGATCACCACCAAGCCTATCCCTAGGCCCACCAACCCTTTTGCACTCAAACCTATCAACGAAAATCCCGTAGACAGCCCTAAACAACCTACGCCTCGTAATACCCAACCTAGCCCTCCTGAGGGAGCCCCTAAGCAGCAATACATTGTGCCCATTCTCGACAGGCCCATCATCGAGCACCACCTCACCATCAACCAAGTACCTATACAGGTACCTACCCGGAGGCAACGCAACGTAGGCACAATAATCATCCCCGCAGAATTCAAGCTCGATTGACTTCATAAAGGCCGTGAAATTGCCAATGACAAATGCAACCCTACGCGGCTTAACCCGCAACGAAAACCTAACGAAATAAAGATCACCACTTCTATACACAGTGATTGGCATTCAACAACCAAGAAAGCCTCGATTTTTAACGATTAACTCAGAAAGCTGAGGCACGGCATAAAAGGACTTAAAAACCGAAGGTAAAAATAACCTGTCCCGCCCCGGTAGTATAGCCCGGTCAAGTATGTGGGCCTTTCGAGCCCATGACCCGGGTTCAAATCCCGGCCGGGGCACCATGAATATTTTGAATTAATTAGGTTATATTATTAAATTTAATTAAATAAAATAACAATGACGTCAATGATTATTAGGTACTGCTACGATTCGCGATTAATAATTGCGATTGTAACGTATTATTGCATATTTATTTATTTGAATACATTTCCATAGTTTTAAATTTATTAATATAAATTTGTTATGGTGCACCAATTTTTATGAGTCAGGGTGATGCCAGTACAATTATGGATGCGGTGAGTAAGGCCGCGTCTCAAATGAATAAGGAAGATTTGGAGATTACGGTGAGGGAGGCTGTCCAGTGTATTCTTTGTACATTGTATGGTGTCACGTCGAAGGTTAAGCATGAGGTTAGGCCTATCGATGGTTTTCCTGACCTAATTAGGGCTTTGGGTGATCCGCATGTTAGGAAGGGCTTGGGTCTTATTATTGAGATTCTAAGGAGTTTGGGTAGGTGCTTAGAGGCTGCGGAAATGGCAGAGAAGGTTAAGGCTGGGTCCGGCCCAGTGTGTTCTTTGGAGTTACCATGTTATTTGATTGCGTATGGTGTTGGCAGTGATAATAATGCCTAGACCTCTGGGTTAGGCTTTTATATTTGCAGCCCTGGCTTTGTGGGTTGTGAGGATTAGGGTTAAATTTTTCGGTGATCTCTACGAAATAGTTGGTACGTTCCGTGTCGAGTTAGAGACACCGACTGGTCTTACGGTGCGTGAATTGGTCGATTTGATATCCCGCACGTTTAATCCTAAGTTTGCGGAAGCCGTTCTCGATAATGATGGTAAGTTGAGAGGTGAGTACGTGGTTCTTATCAATGGCAAGGCCATTGAGTGGCTCGATGGCTTATTCACAAAACTTAATGATAATGATGAAGTGGTGTTCCTACCACCAGCCGAAGGTGGCTAAATTAAATAAATTAGTAATTAGTTCAGCCATTCAGTGATACTAAGTAGAAGGAAAGGAGGAAATACTTTTAGAATTCGCCAGCTCGTCACCAGCTTACGTGTTAAGCAATTACTTCTTCGATGAAGTCTCAACAACGTCTTTCGTGATTTTAAGTAGCCTCTCGATGTACGCCAGCCCCCACGCAACATTATCCACATTATACTTAGCCTCATGGAAACCCCACACGTGTACATCGTAAGCCAATGCCCAGGTCTCGACAATCTCAGGCCTGCCCAGCCTATTGGCAACACTCCTGGCAGCGCTTCCCAGAAGCCACATGAACCACCTACCGTTTTTCCTTGCCTCCTGGGTTTCGAGTGTGTTTAGGGTTTCGGCGAGTGCCTTTATGCACTCCTCAACAACCTTGTACATCTTCTCTGATGCTTGGACGGCATCCTTCTTATTGATGTAATCCTTAGCCTCCTCAAGGTATTTCTCGGCAAGCTCAATCCTAGCCACACCCCTCCTCTTCCTAACGAACTCTATGATCTATTACCAAGGACCATCGTGATTGCGTCTACTATGCTTAGACCATTTTCCTCCAACGCGTCAATGAGTCTTCGGGGCACTGATATGGTTACGCTCAAGGTGTTACACCAATCACTATTTCGGTCCTGCTTTTATAAAGTTAAGGTCGTTGAATAAAGCTCCTATTCAGGAGAATTACGAAAAGCCAGTTTGGGTAAAACTGAGAAGGTGAGTAGCACTCAAGGCCTCAAACAAAGTGTCCAAAGGCGGGGAAGGGGTCATAACTTATAAATTGGTTTTCACTGATCCATTGGGTAATGAGTTATACCCATTGGATTGATAGGATAGCGGGCCAGGTTCTCGAGAGGTGCCGTAGTGAGGGTAAGGACGTGTGCGTACTTAACGGTGGCTTAAGTGTTTCTGGGCTTCAGCACATCGGTAGGCTTAGGGGTGAGATAATTCTAAATAGTGTCATTGCCGAGAAGCTCAGGGATGCTGGACTTAGGGTTAGGCAGGTATTGACGCTGTACACTGTCGATCCCTGGAAGGGTAAGGATAAGCAGCTTGAGCAATTCATAAATCCGGACGTCGGTAGGAAATACATTGAGTGGCCCCTCGAGCGTGTCCCGGATCCGAAGGGTTGTCATGGGTCCTGGGTTGAGCATTACTGGAGGGATTTCGGTGATTACCTTGATTATTTCGCGAAGAACGTAGAGGTAATAACCACGGGTGAGATGTATAGGGAGCATTCGAGGATGAGGGAGTTCATAGTGATGACAATGAAGAATAGGGATAAGCTGATCGAGGTTATCAATAAGTATAGGGGTAGGAACCCGTACCCAAGGGATTGGATACCCTTTGAACCGATATGCGAGAATTGTGGTAGGATTGGTACTGCAGAGGTCACTAAATTAGATCTTGAGAAGTACGAGGTTGAGTACAAATGCACATACTGCGGCCATGTTGGTAGGGCAAGGCTGACTGATGGTAAATTACCCTGGAGGGTTGAGTGGGTTGGTGTTTGGTACACATTGAATGTGGACTTCGAACCCTACGGTAAGGACCACGCAATGCCAGGTGGTTCTAGGGATTCCGCAATCGATGTTGCCAAGAGCGTTTACGGAATTAACCCACCACTGGGTACATGGTATGAGTGGGTTGGTTACGTGGTCAATGGTAAGGATGTGGGTGATATGGGTAGTAGTGATTTCATAGGCTTCACACCAAAGGATTGGGTTGAGGTTGCAGAACCCGAGGTGCTTAGGTACATATACATATTCCATGAACCAACAAAGAGATTGACGTTCAGTCTAGACTCCATTTACCAGTACGTGGATATTTACGATAGAGCCGAACGCCTCTACTACGGTGTTGATAAGCCAAGCCCCAAGGAGAAGGATTACCTAGACTTGATAATAAGGTCCTTTGAGTACGCCCAGCTAAAGCCGTTGCCTAGGGAGATGCCGTTCCAACTGCCTTACCTACATGCGGTCGCTTTAATACAGACGCTACCGCAGTCATTAAGTGATGATGAGCTTATGGAGAGGGTTATTAAGAGATTGAAAGAAACGAAGATACTAAATAAGGACTTGGATGACCTATCACGTGATAGGATTAAGTCCAGGCTACTTAGGGCCCGTAATTGGGTCAATAAGTATGCACCAGATACATATAGGATCAGGGTTATTGAGGAGTTGCCTGATTCGATTAAAACATCATTAAGTGATGTCCAAAGATCTAAACTACGCATCCTATTGCAAGAACTTAATAAGTTGGATGTTTGGAGTGAGGATAATATTAAGGAGGCAATGAAGAAAGTCCCCAGGGAGAGTAAGGATGTGGAGAGGTCATTCTTCGAAGCTGTATACCTAGTATTCTTTGGTAAACCAAGTGGTCCAAGGATTGCGCCTTACTTGGCAATGTTGGGCAAGGATTTTGTATTAAGAAGGTTGGAGAGCGCATTGGGGTGATGTAGATGTTATCTAAGTTATTAATTTTAGCGATAATCCTTGCGGTAGTAACATACACAGTACTCCTATCCTCACTCGCGGGCACCTACCTACCCAGCAAGGGTAGTTTATCGCTTGATGTGTTCATGCTATCCCTTGCCGTGGTTAGCTTCTTCACATCCTTCCTCGCAATAAAGCAGACCTGGTACGATGTTAGTACGGCGTATACTGATAGGGAGTTGATCATTGGTAGGTTAGAGAGGATTTTAGCTTTCTTCGCCCTTGGGTTGAATATAGTCAATATTATCCTCGTTTTTGCATACATACTCATTGTTGCGATTTAAAATTATTTTTTAATTAATGCCCTCAGTTGGTTCAACTCCTTATCCTTACTCTCGATTATCTTCATCAACTCCTCCCTCTCCTTGAGCAATTGTTCATACTTCTTACGTATATCCTGGCACTCACTCTCAATTCTACTCACCTCCCTCATCTTACTATCCAACTCTTCCCTCTCCCTATCCAACTTCTCCCTAAGCTCTACCAACGTATTCTCCCTAATGATGAGAGCCCTTTGGTAATTCATCAACTCCCTCTCCTTATCGAGCAACCTCTTCTCCCAATCGGAAAGTCTCTTCTCCTCCTCAAGTAGTTTCGTCATCAATGGCTCGAGCTTCTCCATAATCTCCCTCCTCCTCTTACTGATCTCCTCATCAAGTCTCCTCAACTCATTCTCCCTATCCTTAAGTAAGTTCTCGAGCGTGCTTAACCTACTCTCCTTATCCTTAAGCTCAGCCTCTAACTTATTAAGTGCCTCCTGTCTCTCATTCAGTTTCTTCTCGAACTCCTTAAGCTCAGCCTCCCTCTGGGCTAATTGATTAAGCTTCTCCTTAACCTCCTCCTCCCTCTTCTCCAACTCCCTAAGTCTCGCGTTCTCCGCATCAATCCTGACAGCCTCCATCTCAAGTCTCTGTTCACGTGACTTCAACTCAATCTCCCAATCCCTAAGCTTAGCCTCCCTCTCATTAATTGCCCTCTCCCTCTCAGCCAATGCTTTTTCCTTATTATCAAGCTCGCTGAGTCTTGACGTTAATTGGTTAGCTAATGCCGTAAGTGTCGCCATGACACCCGACATCTCAGCCAACTTTGCCTTCTCCGCCTCAATGGCCTTCCTATCGCTCTCCAACCTCTGCCTAAGTTCCTCGAGACCCTTCTCCCTAACCGTTACATCACTCTCCCTCCTACTTAAATCAAGAAGTTTATTCTCCAGATCCTTTTCCCTACTCAAGACCTCATTATATACCCTATTCAACTCACCTAACAGGTTGCTCAGTTTCGATACCTCTGAGACCAATGAGGATGCCTTATCAACACCACTCTCTATTTTTGTATTCAAGTCCTTAACATTATTATTTATTGTCTCAAGCGTCGTCACAGCACTGGTTAAGCTTTGCTGCATGTTCCCTGACAAACCCTGGAGCCTGTCAAGGATCTCATTTATTTTATTGAGGGCACTGAGTAATGAGTCCATGAGTTTCCTACTTGTATCGTCAAATTGATTAACGATAGAGCTCATCTGGGCAACTCTGTTTGTTATGTCTGCCGTTGATGAGTTTATGACCTTGATGGCGTCCTGAAGCGTCTTATCATTCCTATCAAGGCTTGAGGATATGGCTTGGAGGCTCTTTTGTATTTGGTTAGCATTATTCATTAATGCCTGGATGTTCTGGTGGAGGGTTTGGATCAGATTGGCTATGTCATTAATCCTCTGATAAAGCTCCTGCTCCCTACCCCTACTGAACACGTTACGTATTTTAAACAAGGAAATTAATATACTTTGCTTTTATTATTCTAAGCAGAATTGATTGAAAAGTAAAAAGCGATAATTTAAGTCTTGCCTGATACCTTACCTAGGAGATCCAAAATAACTGATTTAAGCCCCTCAATAATCTCAGAACTTTTTCTATACTCAGCAACCAACCTAATACCCTGCTCCTCAAGCAACTTCTGCAGCTCATTAAGTCTAGTATTAACGCTCGCCAATTGATTACTAATCTCAACCACTTGGTTAACATCAAGCGCCCTATACTCCCTCAAATCCGTAGAAACCTTCGCAAGCAAATCCATGGCGTTCTCAAGTTTGTTCTGTATGGAGGATATGGAGTCCCTATACGCTATGAGTGAGGCCTCGATTCTCGTGAGCTCCCTCAACGTATTTGATAATAAGCCAGCCAACTCCGTTATGTTCTGTGGCGTTACCCCAGCAATAAGTTCCTGCGCCTTAACCAGGCTCGATAATGTTTTCTCAATCTCATTAACCCTTGACTCGAGGCCCTCAACCCTAGTGTTTATGTTTGCCAAATCCTTGGATAATTGATCAAACTTGTTGTTCAGACTGACCAACTCCCTAAGTATCCTTAGTATTGGGTCTTCACGTGGTGGCGGTGGAGGTGTTGGGTAATAACCCATTATTATTATTTCCATAGATATTGTTTAAATACTTATCTTGCGATAATCCCACAATGGGGTATATATCCCCAAGGGCTAGGATAATGAGCAAGAGCATCAGCAATAATGTTACGATTTGGGGATTGACAGTTATTGGTGAGGGAACTGTGGTGGAACCATTCGTAGTCATAGGTCACCCAATTAGGTCCAAGTTAATTGGGATTAGAAATAAACCGAGCATTGATGAATTGATTGATAGTGTGAGCGATGGTGCGGTGATAGGCAGGAACTGCATTATTAGGAGCCATGTCACGATCTACGAGAAAGTCGAGCTGGGTGATGATGTTAAGACAGGG
>LOCH01000038.1:7683-10275 GCA_001516765.1 Vulcanisaeta sp. MG_3
GGTCTTTATGAAGAAGAGGGTTGAGTACGAGTCACAAACCCTTAAGGCCCTCCTTAGGTTCCTAGCCATTTCCTCGAACCTAGCGATGTCTTGTTTGGATAGGGATGGTGGTACTACCTTTAGGGCTTCCTCGAAGTGCTCAATGCCCACGGGCTTGACCTGGTTCGAGTTACTCCTGATTGTTTCCCTGAGCGCAAGCATTGCTGCTTCCCTGACCAAGGCGGCAAGATCAGCGCCAGTATAACCCTCAGTCCTTCTGGCAAGGTCCCTTAGGTACTTGTAATCGCCGTTCTTAACATCATCAGAGAGCCTTAAGCCTCTAATGTGGACCTTGAGTATCTCGAACCTGGCATCCTCATCAGGAGGTGGTACATACACAATCCTATCGAACCTACCCGGCCTTAGCAATGCCGGATCCATTATGTCCGGCCTATTTGTTGCTGCAATCACTACGACATTCTTTAGTGGGGCTATACCATCCATCTCGGCTAGTAATTGGTTGACTATCCTGTCAGTCGCGCCACTATCAACCCTGAGGCCCCTTGCTGGTGCTATTGCGTCTATTTCGTCGAAGAATATTACGCATGGTGCTGCCATTCTGGCTTTCTTGAATATTTCCCTTATTGCCCTCTCGCTCTCTCCAAACCACTTGCTCAGTATCTCCGGACCACGAACAGCAATAAAATTCGCATTAGACTCAGTAGCAACAGCCTTAGCCAGAAGCGTCTTACCAGTACCAGGAGGACCAAACAACAAAATACCCTTAGGAGGCTCAACTCCGAGCTCCTCAAAATACCTCGGATACTTAAGGGGCCACTCAACCATCTCCTTAAGCTCCTGCTTAACATTATCATAACCACCAATATCGTCCCAGTGAACCTCTGGAACCTCCACAATAACCTCCCTAAGCACTGTCGGTTGTATATACTTCATAGCCTCTAGGAAGTCCCTCATCCTAATCTTAATCCTGGCCAACTGCTCAGGCGGTATTTGTGGTTGGTCCAGGTCTATCTCCTTCTTAACCTCAATGGCCTCCCTAAGCCTTATCATGGCAGCCTCCTTAACGAGCGCCGCTATGTCAGCACCCGTATACCCATGGGTCATCTCGGCAATATCATCTATATTAACAATATCATTTGGGTCACAAATCCTCTCCTTAACATCCTCCTCAGTACATAGGGGCACACTTCTCGTGTGCACCTGAAGAATCTCCTTTCTGGCATTCTTATCGGGCATCCCTATGTAGATCTCCCTGTCGAATCTGCCTGGTCTCCTCAACGCTGGGTCTACTGCCTCTGGCCTATTCGTGGCTCCTATTATTATGACTTGCCCCCTCTCTTGGAGTCCGTCCATGAGGGTTAGTAGTTGGGCAACGACACGCTTCTCTACCTCGCCGGTTACCTCCTCCCTCTTCGGTGCTATTGCGTCTATCTCGTCGATGAATATTATTGCTGGTGCATTCTTCTTAGCCTCCTCAAAAATCTCCCTCAACTTAGCCTCAGACTCACCATAATACTTACTCATGATCTCGGGTCCGTTAATTGACACGAAGTACGCATTGGCCTCTGAGGCGACAGCCTTAGCGAGCAATGTCTTGCCGGTGCCCGGCGGTCCAATCAACAAACACCCTTGGGAGGCTCAATACCAAGGTGCTTGAATATTTCAGGGTGTCTGAGCGGTAGTTCTATCAGTTCCCTAATCTTCCTCTTAGCCTCCTCCAGGTCACCAATATCCTCCCACGTGACCCTGGGCATTGCCAACTCAGTCTCCCTAACCGGTTCCTCCCTAACCTGGACCTCGGTATCTATACCAACGTACGCAGCAGGTCCCGGTGTCACACTGGTTACCATGAAACGAATAGAGCCCGTGTAGTACGGTATCTCTATTATTGAGCCCTTCCACACAGGCTTACCAAGTAAATAGGCCCTCTTCAGATAGTCTGGGTCAACCCTGATGTACTCACCAATGGGTGCTATGGTGACCCTCTGGGCAGACCTTAGGTTTGCTCTCCTAACCTTAACAACATCGCCAATGCTAACACCAGCGTTTTGTCTCAAAACACCATCCATCCTTATGTAATCCTTATCCTCGTCATCGGTGTACGCTGGCCAAACCTGGGCATAGGCACTACGCCTATTACCAACAACCTCAACATACTCACCAGGCTCTATACCCAAAACCCTCATGTAGCGCTGGGGGATCCTAACGATCAATCTACCGACATCCCTTGTCCTAGCCTCGGCAACCCTAAGACTAACTTCACCGCCAGATGCCATAAACCCTCAGAAGCAAGCCCTAATAACAGCTTATATAATTATCTTCATCCAATAATTTAAGTGGGATGGGTAGGGATTGCATTAATGCGTTATAGCCAACACCCATATTCATTTTCATGGAAAACATAAACGCCCCAACATTATTCATAAGCCATGAGTAATTAAATATGGCGAATGTGAATAATGCGTAACCTAGGTCCTCGGTAAATGATAATGATGAATTATGATATAACATGCGTTTGTTGCCGAATAACATAACGTTAAAAGTTAAATAGGGCATAGAATTGGGTGGGTTGTGCCTAAAGTTGGTATTGTT
>LOCH01000039.1 GCA_001516765.1 Vulcanisaeta sp. MG_3
GCAGCGTGCTCCTTGTTGCCTTCAACCCAGGCTCGCCGTGCTGAACTATCTTATTAGTTATTACGAACTCGCCGAGGTAGTGGCCCACGTGCCATGGACTTATGGTTACTGGTAGGTACGTTATACCGTTGTAGACGGATATCGTTAAACCAACCATCTCGGGCAGTATTATCATGTCCCTGGCGTGGGTCTTAATGGTTACCTTCTTACCCTCGGCCATCAACTTCCTGGCCCTCCTAATCTTCTCAAGCAACCTCCTGTGCTCAGGCTTCAAACCCCTCATCAAGCTCCTCCTCTGCCTTGCAGGTAATAGCTTTATGAAGTCCTCCATCGACATCTTCGAGATCTCCTCGAATGTATAACCCCTGTACCTAAATCCCTTCCACTCCTCCTGCGGTATCACGGCGGCCATTAACCATCCCTTCCTACCAGCCTCCGCACCAGCCTCTTCCTCCTTAACCGCAGCCGCAGGTGCCGCAGCTGGCTTTTCCGCCGCCTTCTCCGCGGCCTTCTCTGCAGCCTTGCCTGCTGCCTTAGCCGCAGCCTTGGCTCCAGCCTTCTCCTCAGGTTTCTTCGACATCCACGAAACCATAGGTGGGGCACTTTATAATTTTTACTAAAATGATGCGGTGCCATGGCTTGGAATGCACATTTTATGTAGGTAAAACAGTTAGGTAGGCAAGTAAATATTTATATATTGATGAAGTATATAGTGGTTATATGGTTGGGGAGCCTAGGGTCCTTTGGAGCCCTAGTTCGAGTGTGATTAGGGATTCAAACATCCTGAGGTTTGTGAATTGGTTGCGTGAATTCTATGGGCTTAATTTCGAGGTGTCGATAGATAATCCCAGGGAGAATGTTAAGAATTACGATGCGCTTTGGAGGTGGTCTGTGGATAACCTCGAGACCTTCTGGGAGACTGTTTGGCGATACTTCAACGTCACCTCACACACGCCCTACACGAAGGTTCTCGAGCCAGCCAAGATGCCTGGTGCCCGTTGGTTCGTTGGATCCAGGCTGAATTATGCCGAGCATGTTTTAGGGCTGCCCGTTGGGTGAGGAGGCTGTTGTCTATGTTAGGGAGGATGGAGTTAGGAGGAGCCTTACCTGGGATCAAATGGCGAGGGAGGTCGCCTCATTGGCTAATTGGCTTAGGGGTGTTGGTGTTGGTAGGGGTGATAGGGTGGCGGCCTACGTGAGCCAAATCCCCGAGGCTATCGTTGCCCTATTGGCCACGGCGAGCATAGGCGCCATTTGGGTTGGGGTTGGTGCTGAATTGGCCCCTAGGGCTGCTATTGATAGGTTCAACATACTTAAGCCTAGGGTGTTGGTTGCGGTTGATGGTTACCCATACAGGGGTAGGGTCTTTGATAAGTACGGTGATGTTAGGCAAATAGTGGATTCGGTAGATAGTATCGAGAGGGTTGTGATTGTGCCGAACATGAGGGATTCGGTGGAGTTGAGGATTAACAAGCCTGTGCATGATTGGAGGGATGTAACCAGCACGAGGGGCTTGGGCTTAAGCTTCGAACCCATGGAGTTCAACGAACCCCTCTGGGTATTGTTCACATCGGGAACCACCGGGATACCGAAGCCTGTGGTTCACAGCCACGGTGGTGTCCTCCTAGAAGCCTACAAGGTTGGTTTGCACATGGATTATAAACCGAGTGATAAGTTCACTTGGTACACGACACCGTCCTGGATGATGTGGAACTTCACCGTGGACGCCCTACTCTTCGGAACCACAATACTGTTCTACGATGGTGACCCCACGTTTAGGAACTTCGAACCCTACTGGGAGATTACTGAGAAGGAGGGCTTAACAATACTCGGGCTTAGTGCACCATACATACACGCCGCGATGAAGTCCACGATAGAGCCAGGCAGGCAGTTCAACCTGAAGACCCTCAGGGAGATAGGCTCGACAGCGGCGCCACTATCGCCCCAGGGCTTTGAGTGGGTTTACACCAGGGTTAAGGAGGATGTTTGGTTGGCGCCGATCAGTGGCGGGACTGATGTGGTTTCCGCATTCGTTGGTGGCTGCCCAATACTGCCTGTTTGGGAGGGTGAGATGCAGTGTAGGTGGTTGGGCGCGGCCGTGAATGTGTATGATGAGGAGGGTAGGCCCGTGGTTAATGAGGTTGGTGAACTTGTTCTCGAGAAGCCAATGCCTTCAATGCCAATATACTTCTGGAACGACCCAGACTACAGGTGGTACATGGAGAGCTACTTCAATGTGTTCCCAGGCGTTTGGAGGCATGGGGATTGGGCATTAATAACGGATAGGGGTACGGTGGTTATAACGGGGCGCTCAGACTCCACAATAAAGAGGAAGGGTATTAGGATTGGCACGCTGGACATATACAAGGTCGTCGAGTCCCTACCGGAGGTTCAGGGAAGCCTTGCCATAGAGGTTAAGGGGAAGCTCGTGCTCCTCGTCGCGTTGAGGCCGGGTCTACAATTAACGGATGAGTTGAGGAGGAGGATAAACGATGCGCTCAGGACCCAACTTGGTCCTTACTTCATAGCCGACTACATAATCCAGGTGCCAGGACATACCAATGACTAGGAATTACAAGAAGCTTGAGGTGCCAATAAAGAAGGTTTTAATGGGCTGGCCCGTGGATAAGGCCGTTAACATAAACGCGGTGCTAAACCCAGACGCCTTCTACGCAACCCTAGAGGCACTGAAACCATACATGGAGGAGTTGATGAGGGAATAAGTGAACCTTAGGTTTAATTTTCATCCCTAAAACCCGATTCCAATGGACCCTAAACTGCGCAGGGTTTACTCGAGGTGTGTGGTTGAGGTTTCCAGGGGATTACTGCCTGACCTGGTCAATGGGTACTATGATTACCTAATCATTGACCTGGCAAGCATAACCTACGGCGTTAATGACCCAAGGTCCTTCCTAGTGAATATGCGGTTGGCGATTGACTACGGCTACCTGGAGCCCAGGGTATTATTCGTGCTTGATTACTCAAAGCCCGAACACAGGGGCGTCGCTGGGTCAAGGATCAAGTGGCTTAGGGACTTGGGCCTTGAGTACGTCCTTGCTGAGAATGAGCCGGCAGAGGTGAGGGCGGCAAGGCTTTGTTTGGAGAGGCCTAGGTGTATAGTCCTCAGTAGGGACTACGACCCACTGACCATTATCAATGAGATGCTACAACCAATAAAGGTGAGTGAGAGGGCGTGGGTCTTAAGGAAGATAGCGATAAACAGGGACTGCCTAGCCAAGCACGGTATTCCCTAGAGCCTCCATAAGCCACTTTACTTAAAAGCCACGCAGGGTAGTGAGGCGGCGCAATGAACAGGTGCGGTAATGAATTAATGGAATTACTAAATTTGATGAGGGCTATTGAAGCATTAAGCCCATACTGGACCCTACTGGGCATGCACGTAGACTCCGTCGGTCGGGACTGCGCCGTAGGCCACATAGACATAGAGAACAAACACCTACAAATACTGGACACCGTCCATGGAGGGGTTCACGCGGCGTTGGCGGATGCAATGGCCTGGGTCGCAATACTAGGCCACTACTACCCAGACTACGTACACGCGATAACGATAAACCTAACAACGAGATACCTAAAACCAATCAACAAAGGGCAACTAATACGCAAAAGCTAAACTAATACACGTAAGAGAACCACTAGCAACAATAAACGTGGAACTAAGCAATGAAAACAACGAACTAATAGCAACAGCAACAACCACATACTGGGTAACAAAAACAAACAAAACAATCCACGAACACGTAGACGAAATCAAGAGGCATAAACAACAATGAATTAAGTATAGGTTGCTTTTGCAGAGCTGAATTGGGGGCAAAAATTTTGCCCTGGTGCAAAGATAGGAAAATAAACAGCAATAAACC
>LOCH01000040.1:0-6112 GCA_001516765.1 Vulcanisaeta sp. MG_3
AGGGGTGTACTGAGTGGTGGAAACCTGGGTGAGGGTTATTGGGATGTTGTTAAGATGAAGGGTGATTTATGTGAAGCATTTTACCTACTATGTAAAGCCATTGAGGAGGGTGATTGGAGAACTTACGAGGAGGCTGGTGACAAGTTCCTAGATCTCATAAGCGAGGGTTTAATCGATGAATTAACGACGGAAGGCGCAGTTATGGCATACAAAGGTGCCTTGGATGGTATTAATGAGATTGAGGATGCGGTAAGGATATACTCGAAATACGTTAAGGCCGTGAATCAATATTTTGATAACGTGGTTAGGGAGAGATATGGTAGCTTTGAATCCCTTATTAATGAATTTCGTGGAGGTGATCATGAGAAAATAGCTCATGCATTAAATACTGACGTAAACACGCTTAAACTGTACATAACAGGTAAGGTGTTAATAGACATAGTTAGGGATGAAAATTTAAGTGAGGATGCAGCGCTCGAAATACTAGCCTACCTGGCAGGTTTAGGATTGAATCCGGTGGATATGGACGTTGATGAAATGATAGAGGAGCTACGTAATTTCATAACCGACGAGGATTTCATGAATGAAATAAGGGATTTATTATTAAAGGTAAAGGCTAGACTCGAAAGTATGCTGGGCAATTGAGAAGTGGTTTTTATATAGCACAGCACTGCTCATCTTAATGGGCATTAATGAGATAATTAAGGAGGCGATGAGCATTGTAACGCCGAGCATCGAGGAGGAGAGTAAGATATTCAATATAGCAAACATGGTGGTAAATACCCTAAGGGATGGATTGGCAAGGCGTGGATATTACGATTTCGATGTTACAATTCAAGGTTCTGTTGCCAAAGGCACCTGGTTACCTGGGGATAGGGACATTGACATATTCATAATTCTTCCAAGAGGTTATGTTGATAAGGTTAGAAGTGGCAATGTCATTAATGACTTGATAGATGTGGCAATAGACAAGGGTTTTAGGTGGAACATTAGGTATGCGCAGCATCCCTACATTCAATTATTAATTGATAGCTTCGAGATAGACGTTGTACCGTGTATACGCATAAATCCAGGTGAAAAACCCTTTACAGCAGCTGATAGGACGCCACTACATACAGATTTTGTCAAATCAAGGTTAGGGCAAAGGAACACAGAGGTTAGGTTACTAAAGGCGTTCTTCAAGGCGATCGGCGTTTATGGGGCCGAGATTAGGGTACAGGGCTTCAGTGGCTACGTCAGCGAACTATTGGTGATTCACTATGGCTCGTTCACGGATACTGTGAAGGCTATGAGTAGGTGGTCTGTGAAGCGCGTGTTCATAGATATGACTGGTACATACAATGAGAGAGATGCTATACGTAAATTCAAGTCGCCAGTCATAATAATAGACCCAGTGGATCCAAACCGAAATGCTGCCGCATCAATTAGTAGGGAGACTCTGGCAATGGCGATAGCCGCGGCTAAGGAGTTCATTAAGAACCCACGAATTGACTTCTTCCTCAGCAACCATGCAAGGCCAAAACCTCTTAGGGTGTTACCGACGGTCATATTGAGGATTCCATACCCAAATGGTACATCGCCAGATGTGGTTTGGGGTGAGGTGAAGAGACTAATGGCGACGCTCATTAAGAACCTTAGGGAACTTGATTTTAGGATTATTCGCTCAATGAGTTGGAGTGATGATAAAAGCATTATATTGCTGATGCTTACCCTCGAACAACTCGAGTTACCGCCATACGAGTTACATAAGGGTCCCTATGTTGATTCAGAGGCTGTTGAGAACTTCGTGAGGAAGTACGTTAACGACCCAAGCGTTATCGGCCCCTTTATTAGGGGGTCTCGGTGGTATGTAATTAGAAGCAGAAAGATTCTTAACGCAATAGATGCAATAAAGCATATAATACCCATGGTATCACTTAAGAATTTGAAGAATTCAATAAGCCGTGTTGAGTACATAACCATTAAATCACTAGATGACCTAACCACATTAAGTCCAAACGAGAGAGGTGTGGTTGAGGAATTCATTTATGCGCGTCCTTGGTGGTTAACGTGAATAGTGTTATCTCTCAATTTTTCATAAGCGATATTTTTTTAAAGCACCACAAGATTATGAAAGGGATATGTCAACTACCCCAGACCTAGAGATCATGATCTTTAATGGAGTTTAAGGAGTTACTTAACTATGTTAATAACCAAATAAGCGACCTAGAGAAGAGGATAAAGGAGATAGAAGGTATGATGGGTGACCTAAAGGTTAAGGCTGATAAGTACATGGCTCTAATGCAGATGATCGAGGAGATCGTAGGCAAGGGCCAGCAATTACCCTTATCCGCAGCAATAGAGCTTACGGGCTTAAAGATAATATTCGACCCAAGGCCTATCGATGAGTATGAAGCACTCGATGAGAGTAGGAAGGCTATGGTGGATAGGTTATCGGCACTAACCAAGGTTAGGGACATCCTCGACGTTATCAGTAAGAAGCTTGGTGATAAGGCCGAGGTTCCAATACTCGTTGAACTAAAGATGGGCATTCCCATCAAGGTAATCTTTAGGAGCTGGTGAGTTAAGTTGAAGTTACAGGTGGCACTTGACCTGACAGAGCCTAGCTTAGCCGTTAATATTGCGCGTAGGTTATGCGAGGCTGGTGCTATCGATATTGTGGAGGCTGGCACGCCATTGATAAAGGCGGCGGGTATATTCATAGTCAGCGCATTGAGGATTGCGTGCCCAAGCGCTGAGGTTATGGCTGACCTAAAGACTATGGATGTTGGCGCCCTTGAGGCGAGGTTGGCTATAGAGGCTGGTGCAAGTATTGTCAGCGTCCTTGGTGCTGCGGCTATTGAGACGATAAGGGAGTTTGTGAATGAAGCAAGGAGGCTTGGTGGTAAATCGGTGGTTGACATGATAGGTGTTAAGGATCCAGAGGGTAGGGTTAGGGAGCTGCTAAACGAGGGTTTAAGGCCTGACTACATAGGTCTTCATTTAGGAATTGATGTACAGAGGAGTAGGGGTTTAACCATAGATGAGTTGATAAAAGAGGCCGTAAATATTAAAAGCAGGTATGGTTTAAGTGTCGCAATAGCTGGCGGTATAAATGAGAATGTAGCTCCAAAGCTTAGGGGAACGAACATAGATATAGTAGTTATTGGTAGGGCAATTACGCAAGCCGAAAACCCTGTGACTGCGGCTAGGAATTTACGTACGCTGCTCGGTATTTAATATCACCACCTATTTTAACTAAACCTTCTTAAATACGTATATTAATCTCGACAAACCCCCATGCACGTACTGCAAACCCCCACCAACCAATTCGAAGCCTAGGCTCAAGAACCAATCAAGCGCGTTAATATACGTTGGATGTGAGAAGGCTATGTAACCACCAATTCTCAAGACCCTGTACGCTTCGTTAGCGAATTCCCTATAGAGCGCCTCTATATCCTTATCAATCATTGATAACCTATTATACGGTGGGTCAGTCGCTATGGAATCGATTGTTTCATCCCTCACGGGACTTAGTGTGAAGTCCGAATTTATCAAATCAATGTATGTATCGTGTATTGAGTAGAGAGGTTTGTAATTAATGTCTATGCCTACCACACGCGCCCCAACCATTAGTGCTTCATGGGCAATCATGCCCGTGCCTATAAATGGATCGAGAAATAACGATCCCTCACGCACCCTCGCTAGGTTAATTAGGAGCCTGGCAATGCGTAAATCAATCGCTGCAGAACCGCCCTCCCTACCTCTCCTTAATACTCTATATCTTGACCTATCAAGCTCGAGAAGCTTATGTTCCTTTTCTCGATCAATAACCCACACACGCTTAATCAATGCTGCCCTGCATAGTACATTCCTTAGGGTATCAATGTTACCATCATAATTAACCACCAGGTTAGGTAAATCACTAACAAGTTCTAGACTACCACCAATAAGTTCTACCAAGGCCTCAAGTTCGTGGTACGCCAAAACCCTTAGGTCCTGATTTGCCTCGATCTTTAATTCCACCATACCTACGCCTTAGAATACCTAGCGTAAATAGTGTTATTAATCCTATCACGGTATATATCATCAAGGTATAGAGTAAGGTGTATGTGCCTACTTTGCCGAACATGTAGCCAACCAAGTCGCTAGCCACAATCACAAAGAATGAGGATAATAGGACGTCGGCGGCAATCCTACCAAAGGGCTTAACCCTATATTTCATGTAGACCTCAATTACATTAACGGTTAATATTGCGGCAACCACGAGTCCTAGTAAATCGAAGAGGTTCAGGGTGCCCCAAAGCGGTATTTCCTGGTGTAATATGTAGTATGTCGATAGTACATACACTATATCGAAGAATATGGACAACGCTGATATGAAGAAGGTAATTTCATACATCCTAATAAACCTAAGTAGAGATTCATGAAGGCTAAACCCGTAGAGTATGAAGGCAGCCCCAAGGAGTAGGGTTATGCTAGATATTATCATGGTCCTTATGAACGTGGGTATGTAGGGCCACATGCCGTAAAATGCACCGTAAATCAGAAGGAGCGCGCCAGGCAAGCCAAGCACATACCTCCTATATCTAGGTTCTCCAAAGAGTTTACCAATGTAGTACCTAGCCAATACCGCGAACTCCTCAAAAACCCCTTGTTTGCTTAACAACTATTCTCCTAATAGACACGACAGGCCTCCTTGATTGGATGAGTGGAACAATAACCTCGTCAGAAGGACCATCAGAGACTACAACGAAACCATCTGCGTCAAAGGTTTGGAGAATCTTATCAATTTCGTTAAGTATCTTCATGTCTGCCGTGATATCCTCAGAACTAGTTCCTGTAACCACCGCAACCTCGACGTTGTTTGGACCTAGTGTTGACGTTAAGGAATCATAGAGCTGTATTGCGCCAAACATTGCATTGGCGTCGGAGTCGTCTGGGTACCTAAGTATGTACTCGGTGGCTACCTTCAATATGTTATTCCTGCCTATGATTGGTGTGGGGACACCAAGTCTCTCGCCTACATCGTTGTCCCTATCCACATACAACACAATGAGGCGCCTTACGGATTTAGCCATGCCTACTTCTCATTATTATCCTCTAAACCCAAGCCTAATAAATAATTCAGATCCACTCTCTCGCCCTTCATCAACCTCTGAAGGCTTTCCTCAGCTTTCTTCCTCGCCTCCTCCCTAAGTCTCTCCTCCTCCTGTTTCTTGGTAGCTAAGTTCTTTGATTTCCTAGCAGCAATTAATAATAATTGGTATTTATTTATCTCATCATTCAACTCTCTTAGTTTATCTCTCAACTCCTTAATCTCAGCCGACTTCTTAAGTATCTGGGTCTTCAATTCATCACGCCTAGCCTTCAGAGAGTCCCTCTTACTCTTTAACTGAACTATCTCATTGACAATACTATCCCTCTTTTTCTTAAGCTCCTGTATCTGGGCTTTGATGTTCATGAGGGAATTTGTATAGATGTCACGCATTCTCTGTCCCAACTCAATCCTTTCATTACGCAACCTCTCAATCTCCTGAGAGGTCTTATTGATGTAGTCCTTAATCCTTGTAAGAACCTCTGCAGCATTCAATTCCCTTTCCAATTGCTGAATGGTTCTGAAGAACTCCCACTCCTTCTCGGGATCCGTTGGTGATATTTCGTGCTCAAACTCCAGCTTCTCAATCAACTCCTTTAATTTATCCCTATCCACAGGTTTTCCACCAACGAGGTCATTAACGACCTTCAACAACTCCCTATATTTCTTCACCTTCTCGATCAATTCCTTAATTCTCTGAAGAAGCTCACTTCTCCTATCCCTGAGTTGCCTAAGCATGTTCACATACTCGTCTCTACCCTTCCTTAACCTATTCAGCTCCTCCCTAACACCTGCTAACTCACTCCTCTTGCTATTGAGTTGATTTATTACGGAACTCAACTCCTCCCTAACCTTACCCAACTCATTACGTAATTCATCCCTCTCCCTCATTTTTCCCTCAATCAACTCCCTAATCCTAAGGACTTCATTACTCAACTCCCTAATCCTACTCTCAAGCTCCTCCTCATTTATAATCGACATTACGACAGTAAACTAAGCCAGAGGCATTAATAACGCTTATCCCAACCATCGGAA
>LOCH01000040.1:6132-7109 GCA_001516765.1 Vulcanisaeta sp. MG_3
GAAGAACTACGCACCGCAAAAAATGGAACTAGCACCAAGAGACATAGTATCAAGGGCAATACTAACAGAATGCAAGGAAGGAAGGGGATTCACCCACGAAGAAAGCGGAATGTGCTACGTAGGACTAGACCTAAGACACCTAGGTGAAGAGGTGATTAATAGAAAATTGCCCTTCATTAGGGAGCTCGCTCACAAATACGTAGGAATAGACCCACTAAGCGATCTAATACCCGTAAGGCCAGCTGTTCATTATACCATGGGTGGTGTCCACGCAGATATACATGGACGTGTCCTCAAGGCCGATGGAACCTGGATAAAGGGACTTTGGGCCGCTGGAGAAGCAGCATCAATCTCAATCCATGGCGCTAATAGGCTAGGCTCAAACTCGCTAACCGAGTGCCTGGTGTGGGGTCACATAACTGGCGAGGAATCCGTTAAATATGCCATCGAGAAGCCTGAGTTGGTTACGGATGACTCGATAATCGAGATTGCAAAGAAGGAGGAGTCGAGGGTATTTGATAAGTTAATACATAAGGAGGTAAATGCGAATACCCCATACGACGTAAAGCGTGAGCTTAATGATATAATGGAGGAACACTTCGGTCCATTCAGGGAGGGCTCCAAGATGTCTGAGGGTTTATCGAAACCCCTGAGATTGCTCGAGAAGGCTAAGTCCATGAGGATTGATGACTCAAGTAGGGTGTATAATCAGAACCTTAAGGATGCCCTGGAGGCTGATGGCATGGTTGAGCTAGGTCTCGTGATTGGTCTCGGTGCCTATGCAAGGGCAGAATCACGTGGTGCTCATTATAGGCTTGATTATCCCAAGAGAGATGATACTAACTGGCTCAAGCATACCGTGGCTTATCTATATGGTGGCGAGGTTCAATTAACATACGTACCAGTAACAATAACGAGGTGGAAACCCGAGGAGAGGAAGTACTGAAGTACCAGTGCTAAGGTGGGGGATCCTCTAG
>LOCH01000040.1:7129-8998 GCA_001516765.1 Vulcanisaeta sp. MG_3
AAAATGTCGAGATACTTCATGAACATTTCGTAACATCACTATTAATGGATAATGGTGTATTTAAGGGGGTTACAGCCATAGATCTAAAGACTGGTGAGTTCAAGGTAATACTTGCCAAGGCAGGTATATAGCCACTGGTGGTAATGGTAGGGTCTATAAGTTCACAACGATGGCTTGGTCATCGACCGGGGATGGATACTCACTTGCATACAGGGCTGGGATACCACTTAAGGACATGGAATTCCCGCAGTTTCACCCAACTGCCTTGGTACCCAACGGTATTTTGATCACTGAGGGTGCAAGGGGTGAAGGCGGTTACTTAATAAATAAGGAGGGCGAGAGGTTCATGAAGAATTACGCGCCAAGTAGGATGGAGTTGGCGCCTAGGGATATAGTGAGTAGGTCGATAATTACTGAATGCCTACAAGGTAAGGGTTTTGTCGATGAGGAATCTGGCCTGTGCTATGTACTCCTCGACCTCAGGCATTTGGGTGAGGATAAGATAAACAAGAGGTTGCCCATGATTAGGGAAATAGTGATAAAGACCTTGGGTATAGACCCCGTTGAAGAACCCATACCCGTTAGACCAGCTATGCATTACATGATGGGCGGAATCCACGTTGATTTATATGGCCAGGTGATGCTGGATGAGGATAAGACGAGAGTGCCCAACCTCTGGGCTGCGGGTGAGGCTGCTAACGTAAGTGTTCACGGCGCCAATAGATTGGGTAGTAACTCACTCAGTGAGTGCCTTGTTTGGGGTAGGTTAACTGGTGCGGCAGCTGCTAAGTACGCAATGAGTGCGCCAGATTCAATGCTGGAATATACTGGCGATATTGCGAATAAGGTAGCAAAGGAGGAGAGTAGGATATTCGATCAATTATTACATAAGGAGGTTGGTGCCGAGAATCCATATTCAATTAGGGAAGAGATGAATAGAACAATGGACACGTACGTGTACGTATTTAGGGATAAGAGTGGTTTAGAGGAGGCTTACTCGATAATTAAGAGACTGAGGGAGAAATTCCCCAACGTTAGGATTGAGGATAAGGGTAAATACTACAACACCAACTTAAGGGATGTGCTGGAGCTCGACTTCCTACTGGAGCAGGCCGAGTTAATAACCATTGGTGCATTGAATAGGACTGAGTCGAGGGGCGCCCATTATAGGCTTGACTATCCAAAGAGGGATGATGCTAATTGGCTTAAGCATACGTTATACTTCTACACACGTGAGGGGCCAAGACTTAGTTACGTGCCTGTTAGAATAACCAGGTGGAAGCCCGAGGAGAGGAAGTATTAAGCTGGGATAAAACGGAAATTAATTAAAAAGGGCTTTATCACCCAAATCAATGTGAAGTACAGACTAATGGATGTACTAGCGTGCCCCTATTGTAAGACCTTCCCGTTAACGTTAATAGTACTTAGGGAGAAGGAGTACCCTGAACGTAAGTACGAGTGGAGCAAGAAACCCTTTTGCGAGGAGTATTGCGCACTTAAAAACGTATTCATAAAGAATTACCCAAATCCACAAGAGCTGCCCTGTGAGGAATGCATCAAGAAGGAGGTTGTTGAGGGAGTGCTCTACTGCCCGAAGTGCGGTCGTTGGTACCCAATAAAGGACGAAATACCAATACTACTGCCCGACGAACTTAGGAACAGGGAGGAGGACAAGGCGTTCCTGGAGAAGGTGAAGGACGACTTAGTGAGGGTAAACCCAGAACTTGGCAATAAGATAATTAGGGAGGGCAAGCCACTGAATTTATCGACATAGTGGGTTAAAACCCACTAAGTAAGTGCCCAATGAATGACGCCGTTATACCGAGAATCACGTATAATGCGAACCAAAGAATTGCGTTACCCCTGAAG
>LOCH01000041.1 GCA_001516765.1 Vulcanisaeta sp. MG_3
TTACTCTTTGAGGACTACAGGGTATTACCCTTCTGCCCAAGGTGTGAGACTGCGTTAAGTGATGCAGAGGTTGACCAGGGATATGAGGATAGGGAGGACCCATCAATATTCGTGAAATTCCCAGTTGAGGGGTCAAGCAATACATACCTTGTTATTTGGACTACGACACCCTGGACATTAATAGATAATGAGGCTGTTGCCGTAAATCCCAACTTTGATTATGCGCTTGTTAAGGTGACGGTAAATAATGAAGTTGAGTATCTATGGCTTGCGGAGAAGCTTGTTCCGCAGCTTATGGAGAAATTTGGAATTAAGGATTATGAGATTGTTAGGGTGGTTAAGGGTTCTGAACTGGCTGGCATTAGGTATAACCATATCTACATGGATAAGGTACCGGTACACGCACAACACATAAGCAGTGCGCATTACGTTGTCCTAGCCGACTTCGTAACGCTTGAGGAGGGCACTGGTTTAGTCCATATAGCGCCTGCCCACGGTCCTGAGGTATTTTGAGGTTGACGAAAAAGTATGGTTTGCCTGTGACGAATTCTGTGGAGATTAACGGCATATTTAATGAATTAGGTGGAGAGTTTCGCGGTAAGTACTGGCTTGATGTGTCGCAGGAGGTAATTAGGGATTTGAAGGTAAGGGGTTTACTGCTTTACTCGGGTACTGTGGTTCACGCATACCCACACTGCTGGAGGTGTGGTACACCATTGATATACAGGGCTGATAAGCAGTGGTTCATTAGGGTTTCGGAGTATAGGGGCAAGTTGGTTGAGGAGTTGAAGAAGGTCAAGATATACCCTGAATTCCTGAGGGATAGGTTCGATAATTGGGTTGCCAATGCAAGGGATTGGACGATATCTAGGAGTAGGGTTTGGGGCACGCCATTACCAATATGGCGTTGTAAGGATGATCCAGGAAAGATCCTAGTAATAGGCTCCCTAGAGGAATTGAGGAAATACGCGAAGTTCGTACCAAACGTACCGGATGATATGCTTGTCCATAGGCCATGGATAGACCTAGTCAAGATAGAGACTGAGGATTGTAGAGAGTGGGTTAGGGAGCCGTTCGTGATTGACGTTTGGATGGACAGTGGTGTGGCGTGGATCGCTGGAATCAACGGTCTTAGGAATAAGGAATTATTCGATGAATTATACCCCTATGATTGGGTCACGGAGGCCATAGACCAAACAAGGGGTTGGTTCTACTCGTTACTCGTGACATCTGTGCTATGGATGGGTAAGGCACCCTACAAATCCATACTAATCAGTGGACACGTGGTTGATAAGTATGGACAGAAGATGAGCAAGTCCAAGGGTAACGTGATATGGGCCGAGGACCTATTCAATAAGTGGGGCGCGGATCCAACAAGGCTCTACCTACTGACTAAGTCGGCACCCTGGGACACGATGTCGGTTGATCCGGACGAAATATCCGACGCCAGGAGTATCCTATCCATACTGTGGAATGTGGTTAAGTTCGCAAGTACATACATGGAACTGGATAACTTTAACCCAAAGGTGCATAGGCTCGAGGATTTAATAAGTAAGGGATTGATTGAGGATAGATGGATACTCAGTAGGTTCTATAGTAGGTTGCGTAGGTTCATCAATTATATGGATAACATGGAATTACACATGGCCGCTAGGGAGTGGGTTAACCTCGTGGTTGAGGACTTGAGTCACGGCTATATTAGATTGATTAGGCGTAGGGTTTGGTCTGAGGAGAGTAGGGAGGATAAGTACGCAGCCTACTCCGTGCTTTATCACGTGATCAAGGGTGCATTGATTATGGGCTCAATCCTGGTGCCGCATGTAACGGAATACCTATGGCAAGCCTTCGTGAGGAGGTTCGAGAACGATGAAGCCGAAAGTGTTCACTTCTCGCTATTACCCAAGGTGGATGATAAGTACATAAGTGAGGAGTTGGAGCACGTATTCGACACATTATTTGCAGTCTTCTCCGACATTGCCGAGTTGAGGAACAAGATCAAGGTTAAACTCAGGTGGCCTCTGGCCAAGGCTATCGTTAAGGTTAGTGATGCGGAGAGATTTAGTCAAGTTAAGCCGTTACTCGAGTACTTGGCCAACGTCAAGGAGGTGTTGTTTGTGAATGAACTTGGGACCTGCAATGAGGATGAGTATGTCAGGGCTCAGGGTAAGGATTATGAGATTTGCCTAAGCAAGGTTATGGATAGGAGGCTGTACTACGAGGCATTGGCTAGGGAGGTGGTTAGGCGTATACAGACAATGAGGGCTAAGGCGAATCTCAAGGTTGATGAGAAAATAAGGGTTTACATAAGCACCAAGGGTGAGGACCTGCTTAACGCAATAAGCGAGTTTAGGGATTACATAATCAATGAGGTGAGGGCCACAGACATAGTCATTGGGCAAGGCGGCGGTAACGCGTTTGTCATGGATTGGGATATCGAGGATATTAAGGTTCAAATAGGAATTGAACGATTAACCTAACCCGTGTTAATAACACCCATACTAATTAAATGCTTCAATGCCCTCCTAACAATCCTCCTAACCACATACCTGCCCCTCAAGGAACCAAACAATTTCATCGAAACCTTACGAACACTACCCTCATTAACAAGCTCGGTAAGTACCCTCCTCTCCTCCTCATTAACGGGCACGTTATATCTAAGGGCAAGCCTAGCTATATCAACGGGACTAAGCCCCACAGACCCATCATCTCTATGGCCAATGAGTTTCACAACCTCAAGCGTCAGTATTGTAACCCAATTATTGCTATTCACATCACCATAAATCCTTCTCAACTCCCTAATCAGCTCATCCTTACTATTGAACCCATCAATTACCGCATCGGCATCTGTTAGCTCACTAACCCTTTTGTACGTAGTACCTATTATCCTCGCCTTTGCCACAACCATGCCACCGCTGTGGATGAAGACCTCCCTGTACCTAGGCCTAATTATGCCGAGCCTTATTGTTGTGAATTTACCATTACCAACCTTATCCATATACCTTGATTTAAGCATCAAATGCCTACCTAAGTAAACGACCCTACGCATCTACGACTCTATGGGTGAGAGAGGTATTTTAAAAGGCTTTATTTAAGGAGGTACTCGTATGAGGCTTGCCGATATCGTGAAGTACGTAAATATTGCGTATGCAGGGATAATGCTTGGGTTAGCCGCGTACTTCATAGTACTGATTAAGTACGGCTACACGTTTATACACCCATCATCAAGCGGCTTCATAACCATTAATCAATTATTCGCATCTGGCTCATTAGGACCTGCCGCCTTAGGCATAATCCCCTCAATACTAGCCGTGATGATAATACTGACCATAGCTATCGTAATACTCAACATGTTTTATGAAAACAGTCTAAAGCCACCTGCAAAGGGAGTTAGAAGGGTAGAGCATCGTAGAGAGAGGAAGGAAAAAGAAAGGAGAAAGAGATAGACCTTGATTTTTATTATCATATTGTGATGATCTACTCCAATTCCTTCTCCGTTAATCTACGCTTAACTGCCCTATCGAAAACAACCCAATTCCTATACCACTCCTCATTAACCTTCCTCAATTCCGTCAATATTGCCTTAGTCAAGTCCTTCGCGGTAACCCTATCCACATCTGCAAATTGACATTCAACCTTCCTAGCAATCCTCCTTGCAACATCCACAGGAGGCCCCTGTCTTCAGAATACTAACAACGATCTTCTCAATAATGAAGTCCTCCTCGGAGCCGTCCCTCTTCACTACCTTTGTAACCATTATCCTAGAATAAAATTACACTTGAAAAACCTTTCCCTCATCGCTAAATTACTTTACTTACTTATAATGGGAATACCCTGTGATTGCAACATGGATTCAAGCTTACCTATATAAAGGACCTTCTCAACCTCCTCGAAGTTCTCATTAAGCCTTATCATACCAAGCCTTATGTGGCTCACCTCATTTTCCCTATCGAAATTCCTCGATACCGTTATTACGGCCTTGCCAGTATTATAATAAATCCTCTTTAGAACGCCCAACGTGAGTAAGTAATTTTCCCTATCCTCAAGGGCGACAAGAAGCCCCCTCTCCCAATTCATTGGTAGTACGGCTATGTTGACGTTGCTAAGCGTCTTCATGTGAAACTCCTTAACATTACCAATCGCTACAGCAACATCACCCCACTGCTCAATGTACATAGTTGGGCCTAGAACCCTTCTTATTAGGTTAAGCATGGATCTGTCGTAGGTTAGGCCCCTAAATAATGGCAGGTTTATTATTGGTTTATCCCTTAGGTTTATTGTCAAATCCCTGGGTGGCATTATGTACTTGCTATAGCCCATCTCCCTGCGTATTTTCCTATCATCCCTATCCCTAACCCTGGCATTTGGTGGTGATGGTAGGACGATTGTTTTTCCACCCCACTCACTTAGTTTGCTTAATAACTCGTTTGCCTCATTCTCCCTCTTAATTACAATTGCATAATTAGCACCAACTTGATCCACAAGCCCAAGCTTGAATTTTATGGCGTCAGGTCCGGAGATCCAGCCATCCGTATTTATGATCACGAAATCTACGGAATGCCTTGTCTTGAGATAATCAACGAGCTTCACAATAGAGCTCAACGCGTAATTCCAGACATATTCAATACTTGTGGTTTCTATAAATATGGACTTTAGCGCCTTCAACTGCGTTAGGTGTGTTATAAAGCCATTAGCAATTGCCGCAGAAACCGTGGTCGGTGGGCCTACATCATTTTGGCCAGGATCGCCATCGATAATACCGACCTTTAGCCCCTCCTTGACGCCCTTATTAGTTAGTATTGTTGTTATTGTGGTTTTCCCAACATCCATCGCGCCCAATACCACAATCACAGAATTCCTCAACGAAACCTCACTCAATGCCCTTTCCCATATCTCGATTACCTCATCACTTGATTTACCTACCTTCTCGAAATTGCCCTCCGGACCCACTATAATCTCTACCTTACCCTTCTCAAGTGACTTTGCAACTACCCTTCTACCCCTCATTACGGTAAATGCATTGCCAGGTCCGTAATCGACCCCTAGCACGTAGAATCTGCCCTCAATTACCCTAACGCTCGCTGGTCCATCTATGGTTAATAGCTCGTTAGGTTCGATGGTGATTATCTCCACATTATTGCATTACCTAACGTAGATATTTAAGCTTGCTTACTCAATAAGTAAGCTATGTTAAAATATGGCAAGGTCTCTAAAATCGTAAGGTATCGGTCTACCCTTCTTCTTAAGTTCGTCATACCTCTCAGCAAGGAACTCCTCAAGTATGGGGCATCCCTCGTACTTGCCATCCCTTGGGCATTTATTGTCCTCCACGTTGAACTTAATGAAGCATTCGCCAGACCTTATATCGTAGTATGGGCATTTCTTGTAGTAGTCTTTCATTGATCTAATTATCCTAATAACCCATCGTTGTTTGGGGTCCTTGATTTCTCGCTTTAGTTCGTACTCGTTTAAGTCCTCCTCATCTGAGTAGCCATACTTCACCAAAACCACCTATCTGAAATAACTAGCACGTGGTTGTGGTTAGGTTATTAATACCTTTCTCCTCATGGGATTTTGGTAATACTGCAAGTTCATTGGTTGCTTTGTGGGTATTTGCGTGTTTGGATTAAAATGGTTGAAACATTAAAAATTTAAAGCTCAATAACTTACGTGTACTGAATGGCAACAGGTAAGGACTTAATGGCATTATTGCCACACCTCTCAGACCTGGTTAAGAGAGAAGAGGTTAACGTTAGTAAGGTCGTTGCGGATGCAATAAGGACGAAGGGCATTAAGAAGATATTGAGCGATCTTGAGAGGGAGCTTAAGGGGTTGAACGACATAGCAATGGACATATTAAGCAGCCTTGCTGTTGGTAGGCACGTATTAATAATGGGGCCTGTGGGTATTGGCAAGACCACCTTAGCGGAGACCTTGGCCGAGATCCTCCATATAAGTGAGCCGCCATACATAGAGGTTGCCTG
>LOCH01000042.1 GCA_001516765.1 Vulcanisaeta sp. MG_3
CAACAATACCGGCATTAACCGCAATCAGTAGCACTATAGCTACCGAAACCGCTATGTACGTGCTTAGGACCACGTTGTGTACTAAGTGCCTAGCCAAGGCGCCTATTGGGTCGTTAATGTTCGTGGAAATCACGAATATGGAGTTCGTTAGAGAGGCTAGTAATGATAGAGCCAAGGCTATTGCCGTTGATAGTGATGAGACGCTAAATATAGCCCTCGGCACGGATACAGAGGGTGCCAATGCCTCACCTGTTGATTGGGCGATTACATCAATTCCAGTATAACCGTCTCTCAGGGAGTAGGCTAGTCCACTCATTATGTTGTTAATTGATAGGTGTGTCGCTGTTATCACGGGTGTTTTCCCAGTTAGTAATGATAAATAACCTATGATTAGTAGTGTGGATATACCGAGCAAATCGATTGTCAGTAGGGCTAGGTTAAATCTCGCCGAGGTCTTTATACCAAGTATATTCACAACCATTAATAATGCAATTATAATAATCGAGACTAGGGAATTAATGGGCCATGTGGATAGTAAGGGGATGAAACCGCCAAGGTAGTTTGTGGCACCCAACGCACCGTATGCAACCATTAATATTTGATCAAAGCTCAATAACCAACCTGCTATGAATCCCATTGAGTCGCCCAACTCACGCCTAATATAATAATTGGTGATGCATTTCGTAAATTGGTTTCTTAGTTTAATAATTATTCATGAACTTTCCACGTTGGTTTTCACGGGCATGCCTTTTAAGGGCTCTTTAGTTTGTGGTGCCTTGTATGAAGGGGTGGGTGGTAGGACTAATAGTAGTAATAATATAGGAGTAGTAGCATACCTAGTACTTAGTCACGGCATAGTAATAACGCCAAGCGGCTCAAGTACTCAAAGTCAGGTATATGTTTACTTAAGTGATAAGCCCGTTAAGGTGAACCACTTATATGTGACGATAAGTAAGGTGTTGTTCCATAAGGAGGGTGGTGGCAATACCACGTGGATCTCCTGCCCATTAACCAGCGAGACCTTTGACCTGGCGCAACTTATTAATACGAGCCAGTTAATGGCGCAGTGCACCTTACCCAATGGTACATACAACGTAATACGCCTGGACGTGGTTAATGTACAGGCTGTTGTTAACGGACAAACCTATAATTGCACTTTACCGAGTGGTAAGTTTGAAGTACCGCTTGAGCCAAGCCCAATAATCGTCAATGGCACCAGTTATGATATTAATGTGGACTTTGGCGCAGTAAATAGTGTTGTGATAGCAGGAAACGGTAAGTGTATCGTGATACCCGTAATACACGCCTCTGTTAAGAAGCACTCGTGATTCACAAATATTGAAGAGATCCTCATTAAAAATCCCTTTTTGCAACTCTATCATAAGGTTGCAATAAGGTTGCCGTTTGGTTGCACGTTGGTTTTTACGATATGGTTAAAGGCTGTTGCAGAGTTCATAGTTTGATGATGCCTAGGAAAAAGCCCAGGTCTAGGGTTGAGATATACGCGGATATCATGTTGGCGATAGACAGGATGGGTACTTGTGATAGGTTAAGTAGGTTAGCCATGATGGTCGGGGTTCCCTACGACAGATTACTCCGTTACTTAAACGAAATGAAGAGGCTGGGCTTGGTTAGGTGGGAGCCATATCATGGGGTATACCTTACAAGTGATGGCATGGACTACATAATTAATGCCCAGGGTAATAGAGATAGGCTAGCCATCAACCTTGCCTCCCTTATTCAGGGTAGCGTTAGGACCAGCGCGTAGGATCAAAATATTAGTTACACCAGCCCTCCTCCTCTCAATAACACCCTTCGCCTCAAGCCTCTTGACCAGCCTAGAGACTTGGTACTTACTTAATCCCAATTCACGACCAAGCTCTGCCTGCGTTATCATACCACCCCTCTTGCGTATTACCGAGATCGCCGCCTTCTCCATGTTAGTTAATACTATGTTGCTGATGGCATCATAATCATTACCTGGAATAGCACTCAGCGGGCTATTACCATCGATTTGATGTCCACGTCTTATAATTGATGAGTATATGAGCACCGAAGCCATGGAAGAAAGCACTGCTGTCATTATAATACTCATCATTACATCATAGGCGATTACAGGGTTCGTGAACGGTTGTATGGAGCCTATTACCTTGAGTATGCCGTCGGGGCCTACGGCGACTACCGGGATCTTTAAACTTAGGAATAGGGTGTCGTAGAGTTTTACTATTAGGTAGACCGTTAATGCAGCGAGGGTAAGCCCGACCCAGAACCTGTGATTCCTCATGGGATTGGTTAATCCCATCGCTCGCACCTAATGCTACTCTTATTGGGGGTCTTATTAACCTTCCCTCTTTTCTCCTATATTATCCTTAAAAGATATTATTGCTTAGTCGTATTGGTGAGTATCTACTTAGTATCAACGATGAGTGATTCGGGGAAGACCACGATAGTTGCTGCATTACTCAGATTGCTCAGGGGTAGGGGCTTACGTGTAACGCCATTTAAGGCGCAAAACATGTCGTTAAACAGTTACCCAGCAATAGAGGGTGGGGAAATCGCCCTAGCCCAAGCAATGCAGGCATACATTGCCGGTTTATTACCAAGCATATACCACAACCCAGTCCTGATAAAGCCCATGGATATGCACAGGGCGGAGTACGTGATTCTTGGGAAACCAAGAGCCCAGCTAACATTTGGTCAATACCTCATGGATCAGGGATTTAGGGGATTTGTTGTTAAGGCCGTTAAGGGGAGCATTGAGAGGTTACGTAGGGATTTCGATGTTGTTGTTGGGAGGTGCTGGGTCAGCCTACGACAACTGCAATAGGGACATTGCAAACTTTAGACCTGCCGAGTGGCTTGGTGCGCGCGTCTTCGTGGTGCTCGATATTGATAGGGGTGGCTCATTCATACAGGGGCTTGGGTTGATGAAAGCCTTACCACCCAGGTGGAGGAGGCTCGTTAAGGGGTTCATTATTAATAAGTTTAGGGGCGACCCCAAACTCCTGGATGATGCTATCAAGTGGCTTGAGAGTAAGACGGGAAAGCCCGTGGTCGGCGTACTACCCTACCTAGAGGACCTGTGGTTATGGCCTGAGGATTCCATGGACCTGAAGCCTATTGGTAATGGCCCACTGGACATTGCGTTGATCGCCTACCCCTACATATCGAACTTCAACGACATATACCCACTGATACTGGAGGATGATGTGACGGTTAGGATTGTGCGCAGCCCCCAGGAACTTGGTGAGCCTCACATGGTTATACTGCCCGGCTCCAAGAATGTGGTTGCCAGTGTTGAGTGGATGAGGAGGACGGGTATGGATAAGGCCTTAACCAAAATCAAAGGTTCAGTGGTATTGTTGGGCATATGCGGTGGTTTTCAAGCCCTCGGTAAAATACTCAGCGACCCACACGGGTTAGAGGCCGGTGTTCCAGGTACTTATAGGGGGCTTGGCTTCATAAACGTCAACACCGTGTATGGTATTGAAAAGGTGGTTTCGTTGTCGAGGGCGATTGGGTTGGTTGACGGGATTGAGAATATCGAGATTAGTGGTTACGAGATTCATAGGGGTATTCCCCAGTACGTTGGTGATAAGCCCCTAGTCATGATTAGGGAGAGGAACGGGAGGAGTGCTGAGCAGTTGGATGGTGTGTTTAGGGAGGATGACTTGGTGATTGGGATAACCCTGCATGACTCGTTGGGCGATCCAGCATTTAGGGAATTCGTGCTCAATATTGCCAGGGAGAATGCTGGTTTACCTAAACGTAGATCAGCCGGTTTATCAAGTATTGATTTACTACTGAGGCAAATTGACAAGTTTGTCTCGGTAGTTAGGGACTCAATGGATATAGATTTCATGGTTAATATAGGTTAATATGCCTATTATTCACCGTAGAATTCTTGTTATCTTCTCAGTCGCATTTAAAAATTATTCTGACCGTCGTTGGAGGCATATGAGTAAGCGACCCGAGAGGGAAAAGCCCTACTTTCATCCAGCCGTGCTAGAATTCGAAAAGTTGGTGTCGGACCAGGGAAAGTACATGGAGTTCCTTAAGGAGTGGCTCGCTTACTCGTGGAGGTGGGCGAGGGATGAGAAGTATAAGCTTGTCTTTAGGGTGCAGGCGGCAATAATCGATGCCTTGCGTGAGTTTTTGAATTCCAGGGGCTTCACGGAGGTTCTTGCGCCAATAATAGGCCCAGTGACTGATCCGGGTATTAGGGGTGCCAAGCAGGCTACGGTGGATTTCTACGGTATGGAGTACAAGGTTATGTCAAGCGCCATACTATATAAGCAGTACATGGCGGCATCACTGGGCAAGATATACTTCCTAAGTCCAAACATTAGGTTCGAGCCAAACGATAGTGCCTTTACAGGTAGACACCTCGTTGAGTTCTATCAACTTGATCTTGAGGTTTATGGTGCCACATACAACGACGTTATAGACCTTGCTGAGGATATGGTAATATACGTCATTAAGCGTGTTGGGGAGGAATACGGTAAGGAATTGGAAACGAAGCTCAATAGGCAACTACCAGATTTTAAGAAGCCGTTCATTAGGTATACCCATAAGGAGGCGGTGGAGCTTGTCAATGAGCTGGGGTGTAAGAATCCGCCAAATACAGAAATTAGATGGGAATGCGAGAAGCTACTCTCTGCATATCACGAGAACCCGTTCTTCATAATGGATTATCCAAAGGGTGCCAGAGGGTTCTATGACCGTGAGGACCCACAGAGACCTGGTATACTCAGGGATTTCGACATGCTCTACCCAGAGGGTTTTGGTGAGGCTATAAGTGGTGCTGAGCGTGAGTATGAGCCAGCCAGAGTGATAGCCAGGATGAGGGAGGGTGGTGAGGATCCCAATAAGTATAGGTGGTACCTAATGATGCTAAAGGAGTTCTACCCACTCCAAACTGCGGGTTTTGGTATTGGTGTTGAGAGACTAACTAGGTATGTGTGTGGTTTAAGGGCTGTTTGGGAGGCGAGGCCTTACCCGAAGATAGCCGGTATCGGACCTACACCATAATTAAACCTAACACCTGAGAAATACTTTAAATTCAACCTGGCGTTTCGCGTATAATGCCTGAGGAAATGTTCTTGACATCGGTTGTGGGCAGCTTTCCAAGGCCTAGGTGGTTGGTTGAAGCCTTTGATAGGTTCAATAAGGGCGAGATAAGTAAGGAGGAGTTGGATGAGTACCTGGACGATGCGGTTAAGTTGACGGTTAAGGAGGAGGAGTTGGTAAACTTAGACGTGATCACTGACGGCGAGCAGAGAAGAACAAGCTTTGTATCCTTCGTGGCGCAGAAAATACCTGGCTTCAAGCTGGTTTACGTCACAGACATAAATCCACAGGCCATGGAGGTAATGAGGCAACACAAGGCACAGCTCACCTACTGGAGGGCGGTTGCTGTTGATAGAATTAGGGACTCTATAATAGCGTTAGATGAGTTCCAATTCACGAGGAGCGTCACAACGAAGAGGATCAAGGTCACGCTACCAAGCCCATACCTAATAATGTGGGAGACCTGGGACCAGAGGTACTCCAAGGACGTCTATCCAAGGCCCGAAGATCTCGCCGAGGATTACGTGAAGGTGCTAAGGCAGGAAATAACTAGGTTAAGGGACGCTGGTGCTGACTTCATACAACTTGATGAGCCAATGCTAGGTGACCTAGTGGAAGCCGACCCAGACAAACCCGATAGATATAGGAAGGTTATTGAGTTAATACACGGCCAGAAGTACAGGGGTTTTAAGAACGAGTTAACCCTGGCCAGGGATTTAATAAACGAGACCATCAAGGGAATAGGTGGCGTCAGGATTGGGATGCACATGGATAGGTGGCCAAACCCAGACTCGCCATACTACGGTGTTGGTTACGAAAGATTGGCGCCCGAGGTCATTGACATAAAGGTTAAGCAATACGTGCTAGAGTACTCAAGTCCAGCCAGCGGAGATCCGGCGAAGTTCGCCCAATTATTGCCCCAGGATAAGGAGTTGGGGCTTGGCGTAATAAATGTAAGAAATAAGGAGATTGAAGATCCGCAACAGGTAATTAAGAGAGTTGAATTAGTCGAGAAAATCCTCGACCCAGGTAGGATATGGCTAAACCCAGACTGCGGCTTCTCACCTGGCATGTACAGGAAGTTCGAGAGGAGGATAGCCTTCGCAAAGCTACGCTCAATGACCGAGGCGGCGAAGATACTGAGGCAGAAGTACCTAGGTAGGGCATAGGGTAACTTGGTTAAAAATTAAGGTAAAACTAATTACGTGATGATTACGAATCGGGCTGATTAATGAGGAGCACCATCCTTACTGACTCAGTTAGGATACCCATCATCATCCACATCGGTTCCCAATTCATCATCACAACCCCATTGTTCCTCCTCCCCCTTAATAAGTCAATGCCAGTTGTTTTTGTTAGTAAGTTGATAATATAGTGTATGCATTAATAAACGGTGTCGGCATTCATAGATATCTTAAACATGACTGGGCAATTAATAGCCATACTCAACCCAA
>LOCH01000043.1 GCA_001516765.1 Vulcanisaeta sp. MG_3
AGCATTGCCAGTAAGAGGCTTAGGATCGATATACCACAGCCACCAGGGCTTAATTAACGCTTAATTATATCAATAAACCACAAACACCGCAAAACACCGTTGAGGAGAGAACCCTTGCCGCCAGGACTGTTGTTTATGTTATGCTTAGATCAAGATTGCTGAGGAGGATTGATACTATAGGTTACGATAAGGCAATAATCGCAGACTCAGCCATACTTAGGTACACATACGGTCTGAGCTATGATTCTGCGAAGCATGTGTTCCACAGGTTAATGATGAAAGATATGTTTAAGGTAAAGATTTAATGCTGCTATTGATCAATAGGCAGTTTTACAAGCCACGTGCAATAACCCTTATCTTAAAAGCAAGATAACGAAACCCTGGGTGAAAGAATGCCCACAGTAACCTGCCCAGGCGAATATGAGGTTGATGGGAAGAGGGTTGTTTTGGATGAGGATTGTTTTTTGCAGAATCCTGAGGTTTGGGATGAGAGGGTTGCTGAGTGGATGGCTAAAAACCTCGAGGGTGTTCAGCAGATGACTGAGAGGCATTGGAAGGTTGTTAAGTACCTGAGACAGTACTGGGAACCTACGGCGTATGCCCACCAATAAAGATGCTCCTAAAAGAAACAGGAGAAACACTCGAAGGAATCTACGAACTATTCCCCGACGGACCAGCACACGGAGCATGCAAAGTAGCAGGAGCACCAAAACCAACAGGATGTGTATGATAGGTTGAACGAAAATTTAATTAAAACATTGTTTTTATAATGAACTCACTTAAAATGTTTCACAATTTTCTATAAACCTCTCTTCCTTTCTCAGTTAGGTAGATTATTGTTGAGTAACCCACAATCTCAAGTCTAACAAGTCCCGCATCCTCTAACCTATATAGTGAATCCATGGCATCATTAACGCTAACGCCTGCGATTCTCAACCTTTCCGATATCTCCTCCAACTTAATATTGTCCTGTCCTTTATGGTCGCAGTAATCACCAACAATCCTCAATACAAGCCTATCTCTCTCGCTTAATTCCATGCCTGACATACATAATAATCTAACGGCTCGGCATTAAATTTTTTCGCACTATAAATTAATATTAATCAATGCGTTTTAATACATTTATATTATTGAATTTTATAAAAACTTAATGAATAAAACATTGAAAGCATGACTCTTACTTATCACCAACCGACAATTGCTTTATAAACCAATGAATACAACTTATCACAATGAGTTTAATGAGGGATACTAAGTACATAAAGTCCATCAACGGTAAGGTTTCCGCGATTGGAATGGGCACCTGGGGTATTGGCGGTGGCTATTGGAGCCCAGACTATAGTGGGGATGATGAGTGGGTTAGGGTGTTGAGGGAGGGCATTGGGCTTGGTATGACACTTATAGACACCGCCGAGATGTACGGCGGCGGGCACACAGAGGAAATTGTTGGTAGGTCCATAAAGGGATTTCCACGTGAGGAGCTGTTCATCGTTAGTAAGGTTTGGCCTAACCATGCCAGGTACGATGACGTCCTTAGGTCAGCTAGAGCTAGTGCTAATAGGTTGGGTACGTACATAGACCTATACCTACTCCATTGGCCTGCCCCTGAGGTTCCAATTTGCGAGACTATGAGGGCTATGGAGAGGTTGGTTGATGATGGTGTGATCCGGTTCTTCGGCCTTAGTAATTTTGATGTTAATGGTATTGAGGAGGCTAGATCATGTCTCAGCAAATACGACGTTGCTGCTGTTGAGAATAGGTACAGCCTACTTCATAGGGTTGATGAGAGTTCGGTAATACCCTACGTCCAGAGGAATGGGATGCTCTACCTGGCATACACGCCGATTGAGAAGGGTGCCTTTTCCAACAATGAGTTTCTCATGGGTATTGGTAAGAAGTATGGTAAGACTGCGATCCAGGTTGTGCTTAATTGGTACGTGGGTATTGACAACCTAGTCCCAATCCCCAAGGCTGGTAGGGTCGAGCATGTGAGGGAGAATGCTGGTGCCATGGGTTGGAGGTTGAGTAGGGATGATTGGGAGTTGATAAGTAATCACTTTCATTGAATTGGGTAGTAATTAATTTAAAGTACCGACTTACTAGGGCGTTAAATGACGAAGCCCTTAATCATAGTGGCCATTGCATTAATAACCCTAGTAACTGGATTATTATTACTCCCTCAGTCGTTAACAGGTAATGGGGAGACTATTGTGTGCATTAATGGAACATTAAGTGGAATGAGAACATGCGTATTTCCCGGTTACGTGACAATCACGAATTACGTGCATGGTGACGCTTTGGTATCAATAAATGGAGGAGGTCCTACACCGTTAGCCAATGGGTCGGTCATAGCCCACGTTATCACCTACATACCCGTGATTAAGCATTTAGTACTTAGTAATAGGAGCCAGGTAATATTCGACATATTCAACCCAACGGGTAAGTGGGTTAATATAACATTACCTGGGAAGTGTTTCTTAACATTGAATGTGACAATACTTGGTAGTGGTTATATCTCGGTAACAGCCATAAGTAATAATGGAACTATAACCTACACACCCTACACGTACTCCCTAGTAACCAATACAGTAGCCAACAATGACCTGGACATATACGTAAAGCCCGCCATACCCCTATCATGTCCGTGTATAAATACAATAACGGTGGTGTCAATAAATGGGACATGCACTGAAACAAACACTGCCATAATAGAGGCCGTAGCCCATATAAACAAGGTGAAGATTAACTGGGCATTATTAATCATCTCGGTGGTGTTGATATCGTTATCGGCAATAATCTTTGTAATAAATACGGCGTTATCTCGACATGCATGACTGCTGAAGTTAGGTAATAAGACATTTTAAGTAGTTTACTTAAAGGGCTCATTGATGCCAGGTATAAATGAGTTGGTTCAGGAGGAGTCGAAGAAGATAGTGAATAAGTACCTTGGTCAGATCAATGATAGGATTAACAAGGCCAAGGAGGAGTTGATGAAGAAGGTTGAGGAAATTAAATCCATTAAATAATAGCTCAAATAACAGGCCCATAAAGTTTCGCGATAAAATCTCTAGGTAATCCCTCAAGGTATGCATTCAGCAATGCAATGACTAGCTCACCCTCAGTGAACTTGAGGTGGGCGGCGGCTAAGGCTGCTCCTGGTGAGAATTCCGTGAATAATGATAATATGTATTCCTCAAGATTATGTGCGAATTTGTAACTGAACGAACCAAGGTACTGGACAAGAAGCCTCAGGTCTGATGAACCGGCGACCTTTATTAATTCATCCATTGCTGGAAACACGGCAGCCACCTCCTCGAGTATCCTGGTTGGTGACTCGCCGTATATCTTAAGTGCGGTGGATGCAACAGGTCCTGAACGTATCATTAACTCATTAATTACCTCCTGCGGTAAACCCCATAGTTTACCCCTAAGGATTATGTTGATGTTGTAATAATCAATGATATTGCGTATGAACCTGCTCACTGACTCATCAATCCTCGTTAATCTCGATAAATACTCTATGAATGCCTTATCAATTAATGTGTCTAGCAACATGGTTGAGTATTGCGTAAACTGCTTACTAACCTTTAGGAATATTTCTAAAGCGGCACCTGCTGGGTGGCGCATCTCAAGTAACCTATTACGAAGATCTTCCAAATCCCTGACACCCATCAATACCGCCAATATGTGCCTTCTACCAAGCTCCTCCTCAACGGCTACGTTGATCAAACCCTCCATAGAGCTCCTCTCAAGCTCCCTCATTAATGACTTGGCGATCGCCTTTACGTTCTCAAGCTCGAACCTGATTAGGTATGATCTCAATGCTGTAGATGCTGGCTCGGGGACTGAGAAGGCTAGTGCGCTCAATAATTTAATGATGTGTGTTCTAATTTCATTTGTTATCTGAGCCTCGGTGGAAGCCTTACCAAGCCTTTCTGTGACTTCCCCATAATCGGTACCCTTGAGCGCATTGAATGCATCATCGATTGTTGGGGCTAGTATTAGTGCATTGAGTTCATTCTTTGTTAGGTATCGTGACCTCAAGCCCCTAACCCTCGGGCCCAGGGGTGTTAACCTAATAACGTAAGTACCTGGCATCCTCCCTACTCACCGATTAATGCCTTAATCACTTCATCAACGGTCTTATCTATTGCATTGTTAATCTTCCTCCTGAACTCCTCAATATCCTTATGTAGGTTCTCTGAGTATTTGCGTACCTCCTCCTCAACCTCCCTACTCCTGTTCTCCCTATATTCATTGATTAACCTCTTTATGTAATCCTCAACCTCACCCTGAACCTTAACCCTAACCTCACCTATTAACCTGGAAATCTCCGCGTCCTCATTATCCCTCAGCTTATACACCTCGTCAACCTTACTATCAATCTTCCTAAGGGTCTCATAAAGTCGCTCTAACGACACAAGGGTCAATCATTATGCACCTTAAAAACATTATTGCTTATGCCTTACGTGGGTCTGTGTATGTATTCAATTAATTACTATTAAATTCAAAAATCTGCATAAGCATGGATTCAACAATTTAAACCCCTAAGTGCACAGGTTCGACATATGGATGTGAAAGACATAATACGTACGTTCAGGATAATCAGCATCATCCTATACCTAATCATAATAATCATAACGGTGGTGTTAGGTGCTGTGGCTCTTTACTTAGCTATTCACGACATAATAGCTTTAGCACCATTTTCGTCAATCACTGACATAAAGATACTGAGTGCGTTATCGGCAGTTTTCCTCGTCGTTATAGCCCTGGAGTTCGTGGATATGTTCCTTGAGTATATTAGGACGGGTTCGGTAGTAGTTGATTTGGTGTTGGCTGTTGTGTTAACGGCAATATCGAGGGAGTTACTGCTTTATGTTGCAACGCCAGGTGCTTCATTGGATTACGGGATAATATTAGTGGCAAGCATACTGGTGTTGGCCGTGGCCTACTGGTTAATTAGTAGGGCTAGGGCTATGCAGAGCTCAGGTGCTCGTTAATTCAAGCCTATTGGGCATCTCCGGTAATAGGTTCTTAATGCTGTACAGTATCTCGTATCCCCCAATACCGAGCCTACGCATTATGTCATTAACGGAATCCTCAATAACACCCTTACTGACTCCGTGGATCATGAAGTAGCAGTTATATGGCCACTCACCGAAGGTTATCTCCCTAAGTACCACGTGCGTTGCCTCCTCAATTAACGCAACCCTCTCACAAAGCTCTTGTGACGCCTTAAACACGACCATGGCGTTCTCCC
>LOCH01000044.1:0-8666 GCA_001516765.1 Vulcanisaeta sp. MG_3
GGACCCAAGAAAGCTGTTAAAGGACGCACTCGAGGGAAGAATCCAGGAAACAACATGCAGCTGGAGACCAAACCAATTCAAATTATAAAATCATAAATTTGTAAAATTGAGAGATACCATCAGCAACAATAAAGACTACGATAGGGGGTGTCGGGCAAAGTGCCGCCTGCGGCGCGAAGGCCGCCTAGTGACCCGCCCTCATTCGCCCCCAGATACCTTATTACAAATCTATGCTTTAAAAGGTTATTTTCGTGCATGCTGCCTATGAGGAATACCAGTTATTATTGGAGGTCTGATTCGAGCATGTTTGAACTGGCTCGTAAGTAAATAGTCCTAATGCCTAGACTCCTCAACCTCCTTAGTAATTTCATATCTAGTGTAATGGCTATACACCCATACCTCCTGGAAACCTCAATGACAGAATCATCAGGTGAACCCTCCACCATTGCGATGGAGAAGTTATTGAGCACATAATCTAACGCACTCCTGGCGGCCTTCGCAATACTAGGTCTACCCGAGTCACTAAGTTTCCTTAACTCATTAATTATTGGGTATGGGATTATGGGTATTATGGGTGACTCAATAATATTGATTATTTGATCCAAGATCCTTGAACCCGTAGTAAACATAAACAGCAACGCACTACTATCAAAGGTAACGCACTCTATTTTCATCATAATCATCAATCAAGGACAACGTTACCGTCCTTAAGAATTCCGTAACCAACTATCCTCCATCTATTATTAACCTGCTTAGTAATAACAACCTTGGAATCCTCCTCCGCGGACACAGCCTTCCTAAGCATAATATCTAACCTGTCTCCGTGGAATCCCTTGACTATGCCCATAACGGCTGCTGAGCCCACATGGACCATAACCACATCCTTAGGCTTGAACGAGAGCTCCTTCAGGGCCTCATCACCGGGCTTCTCAATCCTGTGAAACTCTAGGGATAGGTCACTCCATACAGGCGGTAATGTGCCAGGTTTACCAATAACACTACCCACTAGTGAGTCAGCTTTCGTTAACGCTGGGTCGAGCTCCGTGCCAATGCCCACCAAGCCACCAGGTCTTGCCTCATCAACGCGTTCGTTTCCAATAGCTATACTAACTATCTTAGTCGTTATTGGTACATACTTATTACCAAGTTTAAGCCCAGGCCTTATCTCAATCTCATCACCGACCTTTGCCATGCCGCGAATAACCGTACCACCAAGGACACCACCAACCAACTTATCCGGTGTCGTTCCAGGCTTATTAACATTAAAGCTCCTAAGCACCAACATCCTAAAGTCACCATCCGAGACCTCCCTAGGCTTAACCAACCTATCTACCAGCGTGGATACGGCCTCGATATTCACCTTATGCAATGACGAGACCGGGATCACAGGCGAACCCTCAGCCCAGGTACCACTAAGGAAACGCCTGATCTGTTTATAATTCTCAAGAGCCTGCTCCTTAGCGACCAGGTCAAGCTTGTTCTGAACAACTATTAACTTATCAAGGCCCATTATGGATAATGCAGTGAAGTGCTCCTCAGTTTGTGGTTGCGGTACAGGCATTGATGCGTCAATAACGAGCAGGGCTGCATCCACGTAGGAGATGCCCGATATCATGGTGCTTACCAGGACCTCATGTCCTGGAACATCGAGTATTGACACCTTCCTCCTCAGTATCGGCTCATCACCATTGGGACATTTACCATCCTTAAGCAAGCCATCACTAATAACCCTAAATTCACCCTCCATCGAAGGGCACTCATAAAGGCCTATTGTCATGTAGCCCAACTTAACAGTCATAGCCCTCTTAATCTCCTCACTATACCTGGCAACCCAAACACCGCTCAATGCGTGAACCAATGTTGTTTTTCCATGATCCACATGACCAGCCGTTGTGATAATCGCATCGGGATATATGTATTTACCCATTCAAACCGTATCCGAATTAAGGGTTTATAAGATTTAATTATTCCATACCTCGAACTCATAACCCAAGGCACAAACTAAGCTAAGGTTTATACACCAACTCTAAATTAAAGCGCGGTTGCATGCCCAACCACGGCCTCGAACCGGGTGGGTTCGGCAACGACCCACCTGAGGAAACTCCCCCAAAGCCGTGGATCCCCGCGGGGCAACCCGCCGACCGAGAGGTCGCAGGGGATGGTGGCCCAAGTAGGGACCTGTGATCTCCACGGGTGAGGTCCGGGTAGGGCCTTAGAGCAATGCTACAGAAGGGGGGTTATGCCGTGGTTGGGCATGCAACCGGGCATACTTATAGCGGTATTACCTGGGTTTATGAAAAATAGAAAAATAAATTGATTTTTAAAATAAATGCATTTAAAGCGGTTATTCGTAATATTGCCTTACTTCTTCTTCTCTGCCTTCTCTCCCTCCTTCTTCTCCTCTGTGGTCTTCTTGGATTTCTTGGGCACGATAAAAGTATGAAGTTGCTGCCTCTTAAACGTTTCAAATTAATTATTAATATTGATCCTATGTAAATACTTATTTTTTGTTGACGTTGATTCGTAACATGCTTAATAAAGTGAGGGGAATTTTGTTTCGTGGGAGTTTATGTTTATTTTTATAAGCTTAGTTATGTTGTGTTATTTCCAGAGGTTCTTGATTTTATGCTTTATCTCTCTCTTTTTATCCATTTGGTTAATTAGAGTTCATGATTAGGTTATTTTGCTGATAATGGGTGTTAGTGATTTTTTAAGGAGGAGGTGGTACTGGATTTTGGGTATTTTGATGGCTTTTGTTCTATTTCTCATAAGTCCCATCTTATTCGTGGTCATTACGGTAGTTCTACTGCTTGTATACTTTCTTGTCTTTAGACGTATGAGTAAACCTGGTGATGTTAGTGTTACGAGGGTGAGGGTTGGGGTTGTTAGGAGTTATGATACGTTAGATATCAACAATTTAAAATCAAGTAAGGTGTGCTTTAATGTGGATATTGGCGATTGGATTGTGCGTATTGGTGACAATTGGATCTCCGCGCTTTGGCTGGGTTTCCTTGATTCGTCATTAATGGGTGATGTAGCTGGGCTAGGGGCTATTATCAATGATGGTAATGACCATTACCTGGTGATTTATGGTAACGACATCAATGACGTACTTGTTAGACTCAACACTGCGGTTGAGCTTCTTAGGACCCGTAATGTTGTATTTAGGCAATTAGAACCATCTGAATTGGTTAGCAGGGTGGTGTTTAGATGGGCGAGTTAAGCGAGGATGCAGAGAGGCTATTGAGGAGGATTTTGGGTAGTGGTAGGGTGGCTTATGATTCGTTAAGTGAGAATGAGAGGAGGGCCGCTGAGGAGTTAATAAGGCTTGGTTATGTCAAGGTTTACCTAGAACCCAGCGGTAAACGAATTGGGGATGCCCTGAAGGTGATTGGAACTAAGGGTAGGATTGGAAATGCCATGGCTACGTATGCGTGTATCGCGATTATAGTAATTATTGCCTCGGTATTTTCCGTACTCCTATACCTAACAATCAAGGCCTTTATCATGAATTATGCTTCAGTCGGTGCTTTCCTCCTGCTTATCAATGTTCTAATTATGTACATAGCTTACTTAATAATTAAGAGACGTTATCCCAGGTGCTTAAGGACCCTTAAACCCTTATTATCCTAATTCCGTAGTCGTTGTACGTATCAATAACCCCATGGGCGAGTAGGACTAGGTCTCCCTTGATTATTAACCCATCCTTAATCAACTTATTCAAAGTCTCCCTCTCTCCCTCCTCGTAATCCCTAACATCCCCAATCAATATGGGTTCAACACCCCAATAAAGCCTCAACCTCCTTAGTAGTCTCTCATCGCTAATGCCGACGTACGTTGGGACCCTAGGCCTATACCTAGAGATGGCCTCAACGAATCTACCACCCCTTGAATAAATGACTATCTTAGCCCCAATATCCTCGGCAAGCTGGATGATGCCCAGGGCAAGCCTATCGGTTATATTAGCCAATACGCCCCTCTCCACATGCACCTCATCCTCATACTCACCGGCAACCCTCTTTAACCACTGGACAGCCTCTATTGGGTACTTACCAACGGCGGTCTCGCCTGTCAATAGTAACGAGTCCACGCCCTCCATGACCGCGTTCGTTATATCCACAACCTCGGCCCTAGTGGGTACTGGCTGCTCAATCATTGACTCCAGGAGCTGGGTTGCAACCATCATCGGCTTACCACATTTATGAGCTCCCCTTATTATCGAGCTTTGGATCCTGGGTATCTCCTCAAGGTCGAAGTGCATACCTAAATCACCTCTGGCAACCATTACGTAGTCGCTCGCGCACACGACATCATCAATGTTCTTCACCGCATCAGGACCCTCAATCTTAGCCACAAGCCTGATCCAATCACCACCGAGCCTCCTCAGTTCCGTCCTAACCTCCTCAATATCGTCAGAACTCCTTACGTGACTAATGCCCACGTAGTCCATACCAACCTCAACGGCGAACCTCAGTGCCTCCCTATCGTAATCGTCGAGTATTGGTATTGGGTAATCCTTACCCTTAATTACGACAGCCTTCTCCTGGGTTATCGAGCCTGCTGTCAAGGCTGTGAGGACTGCCCTATCACTGAGTATCTTATTCACGCGTAACCTCAACCTACCGTCGTTCATCACAATGATGTCATCGATAGTTATTACCCTAAAGAATGATTGGTTCGGTATAGGCACGTAATTACCATCTGATTGGTTTGCAAACCTGAACTCAACGGTATCGCCGGCATTTAGGTATATGGGCTTCATGACCCCAGTCCTGACACCGGGACCCCTCAGGTCACCTAGTATGGCGACATCACCCCTGAATTCTCTGACGTTGAAAACCCTAGTCCTCCACTCGTTGGCATTGCCGTGTGAGAAGTTTATCCTAACACCATCAACATACCTAACAAGCTCCCTCAATACCTCATGCTTCTCCGTGGCAGGGCCTATCGTCGCTATGATCTTTACCTTACCCACACCATGACCCTCATATTAAGTAATATAAATCTTCTTAAGGTAAACGCTTTATACTGGGTTTACCGTGTTATAGCTTGGTAATTACCGTGCCTAGGCTCGATGCAGCGCCCCACATTGAGTTGATGGGCGAATCGGCGGTTTTGCATTGGGGTAGTGAAGTGATCAGGATTCCGAGGCTTAAGCATGGTGCCTTATTTCTAATGAGTGGTTACATTGGGTCTCAACTGTGGGGTTGTGAGTATAAGCTCAGTCTTGACTACCTAAGGGGTAGGATTATCAATGAGAGCACCGTTTATGGATTATTGGAGCATTCCAGGCAGTTGGGTGTGGATGAGGAGATTCTTGGGTTGGATGTTGGTTGGACTCCCGTAATTATCAATAGGGGCGAGGAAGGCGCTTACTTCTTTAACGAGAAGATGAGGAATTGGATTGGTTATGCTGATTTCACAAAACCATTTATCCAAGAACCCTCTCTAGTCATGGTTAGAAGTGATGTACCCATACTCGGGCTCCCAGATTTAATCATAAACGTTGATGGGAAACCCGCTTATGTGATTGAGTTAAAGACCACGAGCAATCCAAGGAATATCAAAGTCGTTAGGGGTAGGGAAAGCCTACAGGCCGAGTCCTACTTCCACATGCTCACCTACCTAGGCCTTGACCCAAGGGGTGTTGCTGTCGTTAAGGTGATTAGGGGTGTTGACTTTCGCATCATTGACAACATCGATGTTATAATCAAGCACATGGAAAATGCTGAGGGCGCAATAACGCTCACAAAGCACGTGGTTATGCACCACATCAAGGTTAGGTCCTTCAATGACTTCCTTAAAGACGTTGATTATGCACTTGAGTACTGGCTAGGGCTTAGGAACCCAAGGCCGAACCCAAGTCGTGGATTATGCTCCCTCTGTGAACATAGGAGGGTTTGCCCATACAGCGTCGTTAGATGAATCTACCGGCAGCACTTATTACTACTAGGTATGCAATGGGTAGTAACACCAGTGGTAGCAGTGATGATGTGAACGCGTAAACCAGTCCGAGTAGGGCTTCTACCATTGTTGCCCAGACCCACGTTGTCCTGATACCATTTCTGACGCATATACCGTAACCAAGCACTGATGGACACTTAATAATCCTCCTGAAACTCATACCCGTCGAGCCATCAATGATCCTAACTTCACCATCAACCTGAATGCCAGCCAACGCCAGTAATTTCGGTAATGCTATCGTGTACTTCGTGGGAATAACCCCGTCATAAAACGCTAAATCAACCAGGACCCTCTTGACGATCTCGGCTAAACTCATGGATTGCACGAGCTTCTCACCAATCTCCACGGCCAAAGCCCTTCTAATGCTTAGGAAATTCACCATACCCGTTGGCTCGCCCGTCTTTGTGTCAAATGGTAACGAGGAACTGCCGGGTAGTTCTAGGAATGATGGGTATGGTAGCATTATGTCCGTTACGTGAATACCATCACCACTAATGGCTATATTAAATAATCGAACACTGGGTATAAAGTCTAGAATTCTCCAAGTGTTGCTCAATGATGGTACGTAACCCCTAAAGAAATGTACTATGGACCCGTCATCCTTGATGAAGCGCATCATTAAGTATGCATAAAAACCCCTTGGCGCGATGGAGATGACCCTCAATGGATTAAGTATTAACAGGTCTAGAGATAGAGGACATGTATCTCCAGTGCATGGATGTCTGGTTATTCCGTGGATTATAGCAACCCTATTCCTAAGCCCTACTACTGATGCGATAATGAGAATTAGGAAGATTGTGATTCCAACTATGAATGATATCATTGAATACTCCATTGCTTAGTATAATTCACGTTATCTTTTTTAAATTATTTCATCAATTGTCTATTGATTATTTATAATTATCAATAATTATTGATTATGCGTAAGGTTTTTAAGTGATAATGCATGGCAACTGCCGATGAGCATTACAGTAGACAAAATAATAAAGAGAAAACCACTCGTAATAAATCAAAATGCCAGGGTTAAGGATGCCGTTGAGATAATGGCTAAGGAGAATGTGGGCTTATTAGTAATAGTGAATGATGCCGGCAAACCAATTGGCGTGATTTCTGAGAGGGATGTGGTTAGAGCTTTGGCGAGCGGTAAGGACTTGAACGCCAGGGTTACTGAGGCTGGCACTGTGGGTAAATTGGTAACGGTAAATCCTGGGGATAGTATTTACAAGGCTGCGTTATTAATGAATGATAATAAGATCAGGCACTTAATTGTTATGGATGGTGAGAAGTTGCGTGGTGTCATATCGATTAGGGATATAATTAGTGAGGAGAGGGTTGTGTCAAGGCTTGCGGAGCTTGCTGAGGCTAAACCTGAGGTAGACGTTAGTGGAGGTGCAGATTAAGTTTAAATTTGTTTGGGAATTGTTTAAAAATGATGGTTTTTCTCGGGAGGTGAGATGAGGGAGTTTAGGTCTAAGGTTGAAGAATTGTATGGTGATTTCCTTAGGGAGGTTAGGGAGATTGAACGTAAATGGCAGGAGGAATGGTATAACAAGGGGATCTTTAACGCCGAACCAAGGCCTGGTAAGCCCAAGTACTTCATTACCGTGCCCTACCCATACGTTTCCGGATCACCGCATATTGGACATGGTAGGACGTTCACGATCGGCGACGTAGTGGCTAGGTATAAAAGAGCCAGGGGGTTCAATGTATTATATCCAATAGCATGGCACATAACTGGAACTCCCATTCAGTCAGTGGCCGATAGGATAATGAAGGGTGACCAGGACGATATCAAGCTCTACTCATGGTATGTGAGCTTATACGTAGATGACCCAGGTAAGGTTAAGGAGACTCTATCCACATTCACCAACCCATGGAATATAGCCAAGTTCTTCGCCTCTGTTTACGTCAGGGACTTCAAGTCCCTGGGCTTTTCCATGGATTTCAGGAGGCAATTCACAACAGGTGATCCTGATTATAATGCCTTCATAATATGGCAATACTATAGATTGAGGAATGCAGGTTACATAACCCAGGGTAGCCACGTGGTCCTGTACTCACCGGATGAGGGGCAGGCTGTCGGTGAGCACGATATCAAGGGTGGGGATGAAATAGCAATAGATATCCTGGAGTTCAACCTCGTTAAGTTCAGGTTGGAGGGTTCGAACGAGTACTTGGTGGCTGCAACCCTGAGACCCGAGACTATATACGGCATAACCAATGTGTGGATTAACCCAAGCGTTGATTATGTTAGGGCTGAGGTAAATGGCGAGAGGTGGATAATCTCGAGACCAGCCGCCTGGAAGCTCAGTTACCAGGGTTATGACGTTAAGGTGCTTGGTACAGTGCGTGGTGAGGAATTGATTGGTAAGTACGTGGTGGCGCCGCTCATCAATAGGAGTGTTCCCGTACTACCCGCCTCCTTCGTTGATGAAAACACAGGAACTGGGATAGTCTATAGCGTACCTGCCCACGCACCCTACGACTACATAGCCTTACTTGACCTCAAGAAGGATGAGAGCACCTTAAGTAAGTATGGTATTAAGGATATTGTGGAGCGTATAGAGCCAATATCAATAATAAAACTCCCCAACTTATGGTAAGTACCCCGCTAAAGACGTTGTTGAGAAGCTCGGAGTAAAGAATCAGAATGACAGGGAAAGACTTGATGAGGCAACTAGGATTGTGTATAGGGAGGAGTT
>LOCH01000044.1:8815-11040 GCA_001516765.1 Vulcanisaeta sp. MG_3
AATCCCGTGATTGCAGCCGTCATCAAGGACCAGTGGTTCCTAAACTATGGGAACCCAGAATGGAAGGGCAAGGCTTTCAAGTGCCTCAACTCGATGAAGATAATCCCCGAGAAGTATAGGAAGAACTTCGAGGACGTATTCAATTGGTTATCCATGAGACCATGCGCCAGGAAGAGGGGGTTGGGCACCAGGTTGCCCTGGGACCCTGATTGGATTATCGAGTCACTGAGTGATTCCACCATATACATGGCCTATTATACAATAGCCCACAAAATCAAGTCCTCAGGGCTTGATAAAAGGCTTGGTGAGTATGCAAGGCGTGTAATAAGTAGCAGGGGTTCTGATGAGGAGGCGTTAAGTGCAATAATGATGTTTTTCAACTATGTATTCCTAGGCGAAGGTGATTCGGAAACTGTGGCTAAGGTCTTCGGAGTCAATAAGGAGTTTATTGAGGATTTAAGGAGGGAGTTTGATTATTGGTACCCTGTCGATGAGAGGCACAGCGGTCCAGACCTAATCGGCAGTCACCTAAGCTTCTTCATATTCCACCACGCCGCCATATTCCCAGAGAGGTATTGGCCTAGGTCAATAACACTCAATGAGTACGTGATTAGAGAGGGCATGAAAATGAGTAGGTCGCTGGGCAATGTACTACCCCTACCCTATATACCAACACATTACAGCGCTGACTTGGCGAGACTATACATAGCGTCCGCAGCTGACCTAGACACAACACTCGATTGGAGAGAGGACGATGTGGTAAGTACAGCCAGTCGATTAGTCAAGTTCTGGGATGTGGTTAACAGAATAATTAAGGCTGGCAAACCCTCAATCGCGCCTAACCTCAATTCATTATCACTAATGACCCGCTGGATCATATCTAAGATTAATAGGGCTATCCGTGACGCCACAATGGATTTAGAGAATGAGAATATTAGGGGTTACGTCCTCAAGGCATTCTTTGACGTATTAGCGTCAATCGAGAAATACCTTGAAATATCAAGCGTTATCGGCATAAGCGAGGATGAGGTTAGGTGGGTCTCCTGGTACGTACTTGAACGCTGGATCAAATTACTCCAGCCCGTCATCCCTCACATGGCTGAGGAGGTTTGGCATAGAATGGGTAACACAACCTTCATATCCTTAGAGCCATGGCCCACGTACGATGAGGGCTTGATAAGTGATGACTTGGATGTTGCTATAAATATTGTCGAGAGGACGATCGAGGATGTACAGGAGATACTTAGGGTTACCAAGATCTCGCCCAAGGCTGTGCACATCTACGTGGGACCGCCAAATGAGTACTACGATATCACCAATGAGGCATCGAAACTGGTGGATGAGGGTAAGACCATGGGTGAGGTGATAAGGACTCTCGTGAATAAGCCCGAGTACAGACGTATTGCTGATAAGGTGGCGAACCTGGTCTCTCGCTACATTGATGGTACGATACCCAGGAAAATAGTGAGTAGGGATACCGAACTCACGGCCTTTAGGGAATTAGCCAAGTACATTGGACATAGGGTTAGCGCTACCGTCATAATTCAGGATGCCCTCAACCCAACCTATGACCCAGGCAATAGGGCTAGAAATGCTCTACCAGGTAGGCCAGCCATATATATTGAAAGCTGAATTAATTGTGTTGCTCAATATATAACATAACCTGATAGGTTCGATGACCTCAATACAATCAACCAATTCTACCTCGCCCTTACCAACGACGACCTTTCATAGCACCTTAGTGTCAAGGCCGGGTCAACCCAACCTGTAATGGGTAAATTACCTGAAAACTGCACGAACGCCTTTACCATAAAACCCTTAGTCTCATCGTTAGCCACAGGTATTAACTCAAGGGCCTGCAAGAAGACCTTCCTCTCGATAACCTCGATCCTGGGATTGGAACCCCTGAAAATTAGATATACATCCTCACCCAATACGTATTTTCTGAAGAAATCGGGTACTTACTCAGTCTTACCGCGTAGAAATCAGCATCCTTACCCTCGAAATCCCACATTACCTCTTGGGCGCCCGTAGTAACTATACACTACATAGGCTTCGTGAGTCTCTTTTTAAATGTCGGGTTTCGCCGGCGACCTTAACTATTGGCGTACTCAGTAAGTAGTAACTACCTAGCCTAAGGGTTGGGGTCCTAAGGCAAGCTCATAACCAAGTAGTACCCAGACCACTAGGACAACCGAGAAGGCGTAGAGCATTATCATAGTATT
>LOCH01000045.1 GCA_001516765.1 Vulcanisaeta sp. MG_3
GCCGCATTCCTTTCCTCAATACTCGTACCCCTACTAACCATTAGTGTCGATAATGGGTAGGTTGATCCATGCGGTACACCCAGCAATGTCATTGCTACTAGGAATGCCGTGTATGTCGGTGATAAATAAAGCATTGATATACCAACTATGGTTATCGTTATAGATATCAACATGGGCAGAAATAACCCCCTCGGTACCCTAACCGTTAGGTAAAGCCTGGTAAGGAATGAGGTAAGGAAGAAGGGTACGAAAGAGAAGTAAGCCAAGTACTTAGATACATGGTATATTGATTGTGCGTATATCGCTATAAAGGCTGTAAACACCGCAAAAGGCACGCTATAGGTTGTTGTCGCCAACATCGCAGAGACCAACCCCCTATTTCGAAGTACATTACTGCGAATTGCCGAGAATCCTCGATTTCGCGGTGGATCCGGTGGAAATTTTAGCTTAAATGAGAGTGCCAGGGCTAGCACGGCTAGTGGTATGAAGGGTAGGTACACGGATCTATAATTGAGATGCGTCAATAGGTATGTCTCAAGTAATGGGCCGACAACCAAGCTTGTACTAAGGGCTAGAGTATATAGGACGAGTAGTCTTTCAGCTGTTGCTTGGTCGCCGAAGATGCTTGCGGAGGTCAATAGATTGGGTACGATCAAGCCATACGCGAAGCCGGTGATTATGCTGATAACCCATATGTCCACTGAGTTGGAGAGGTAGTATAAAAGGAGCAACATTGGTATGGTTGCGTTAGACACTATAAAGAATGCCCTCCTTAGACGACTTGGTAGTCTCGCGTTGATTAGTATTATTGAGAGTAAATTAACCGCCGCCACAATCGACGTCAAGACCCCAACTAACGCGTTTGAGAATGAGAACCCATACTTAGCCAAGAGGGGTGTTGTCGTCCCAACCATGTTGTTCACAGCCCTTACAGCGAAGGTTACTAGGAATAGGGAGATAGCGTAGATGAGGACTTCGCGGTTGTTGTTCACGAAGAATCGGGAATTAGAGCTGCGCTTAAAAACCATTCTAGGACTCTGAGGACCTGAGCTCTCTGAGTATAAGCTCGCCCTGCCTACTTAATCTATAGTACACGTGATGCTTACGAACCTCGTTACTCAACTTATAACGAGCCTCACTCCTCTTCAAAACCTTGCCCTGAACCCTCTCTATCAATCCCAACTTCTCGAGCTCGTCAAGGATTTCCAGGACGTTTTGTAATGGCAACCCTGTGTTCCTGGATATGGACTTGCCATAATCAATGCCAGCCCTCTTTAGATGCCTCATAACTGTGAGAAGCTCACGCCTTTCTATGAGTATTCTTGCCAATTCATTATCCATGGCAGTTCTTATCTTTCACAGCGAATATTTAAGGTCTATTAATTCAAACTCTTGACATTAATAGACGGGATTAACCAATGCCTGTACTTATCCACCTTACCGTGAACTATATCCATGTAATAATTCCTTATCTTGAGCGTTATTGGTCCCGGTTTGCCATCGCCAATCACCCTACCATCTATGTTCACGACGGGCGTGACCTCGGCTGCCGTACCAACGAAGAACACCTCATCGGCCGTGTAAAGCTCCTCCCTGGTTATCCTCCTCTCAATGACATTAAGCCCCAAGTCCTTCGCCACCTCGATAATTGTGGCCCTGGTTATACCCTCAAGTATTGAATCGTACGTTGGTGGCGTATGAAGTGCGCCGTCCTTAACAATGAATATGTTCTCCCCACTACCCTCCGCAACGTAGCCGTCACGATTAAGCATTATTGCCTCATCAAAACCAGAGTTCTTTGCATCCATTAGGGCTAGGACTGAGTTGACGTATATTCCGCCGACCTTGGCGCGCATTGGGAACATGGAATTGTGAATCCTTAACCAGCTAACAACCTTAGCCCTAACCCCCTTAGGCTCCAGGTATCGTCCAAAGGGTATGGTTATTATTGCCGTTGTAACCTCGAGATCCCGGATATCGAGATTCACGGTGCTCGCTGACACGAAGGCTATGGGCCTTATGTAAACGTCTTCACGGGCTTCGTTAGCCCTTAGCAACTCTACGGTTGCGTCGATTAATTCATCAATGCCATAATCAATCTTTATACCCATTATCTTAGCTGAGTTGTGGAATCTAACGTAGTGTTCTCGAGCTCTGAATATGTATAGATTGTTTAGGTCAGGGTTCCAGTAGGCCCTGATTCCCTCGAAGACTGATGTGCCGTAGTGAAGCGCATGTGTTAGTATGGGTATTACGGCCTCTTTTTCGGAGACTAATTTACCATTTACCCATACATACCTCATTAGCCTTATGAAAATAAACTCCTTATTAAGCATTATTGCATATATAGGTTAATGATCTAGGTGCTTGGTATTTCCCTACCATGGGGGCATTTGCTAGGTCTTCCTAGGTATTCATAGAGCTTCTCAACAACCTCCTCGGGGAGTGTTTCATCAAACATCTTAGCAAGCTCGCAGGCCTTATCTGGGTCAATGCCCGCCTTCACAAGCAGGGTTTCAATAACCCTATGAGCCCTTATCAGCGAATTCATTTCCCTAATGCCCTCCTCCGTTATGTAGATGCCGTCCCCCCTCTTCTCCGCTAAGCCTTTCCTAATTAGGTGGTTTATCTCCTCATAGGCGCTGGCTGTGGATACGCCGAGGGCCTTCGCCACACCAAAGATTGTAGCCCCTGAGCCCTTATCATTAACACCCTTGATCACTAATAGATAGAGGAACTCCCTATTGGATATCCTCACTCCAAACCCCTACTACACTTAGCAAACACCCTAATTAACCTAACTACTCATTAGGCGATCATGGTTATTGCGTAAATACCTGCTGCCACCATGATGGTTGTTACTACATATAGAATTAAGGCCCTTACCTTACCTATTGCGTAATCGCCAACAATTCTTCTTTGCGATACTATGTGAATAAGTAAGTATGTGGGTATTGCGAGGGCTATGGAGTTGAAGATCATTATATTGAGTATCAATGTCGTAAGTTCCCTCGCAAATAGTACTATTAGGGCTGCGGGTATAATCTCAATCGCATAGAAGGCATAGAAGCCCTTGGCTTCATAAAGCCTTTTACTAAGTCCCGTGGGCCAACCAAAGTATTCACTAAGCCCGTAAGCAAAGCCAAGGCTTATTATGAATATTGCGAGTAGGGCTGCGGCAACCATACCTATGGCTGCAGTAGCGAACCAATAGGATCCAAAGACCTTATTAATTGACAGCAACGCCGATTGAAACCCATCAACGAGCCCCTCCCTAACCCTTAACCAATAACCAACAAGTAGTCCAGCAACCATTAGGGTTTCGCTTATCACGGCCCCCATCACAGTCTCAAACCTCTCGTGAGTATAATGCTCTCTCCTCAATCCCTTATCTACAATGGCGGATTGTTGGTAATAGAGCATCCAGGGCATTATTACGGCACCAATGTTTGCGGTGAGTAATGATATGTACCAAGTGTTGGTGTAGGAGTTGGGCGTTGTCATTAGGGTTATTGCTGAGTATAGGCCGTGGGAGTTTATGGGTATTATTACGAATGCCGCTAAATAAACAAGTATGAAGGCAGATATTACTAATAGGGTATTTTCAATTCTCTTATATGAACCACCCATGAGGATCACCATTGTATGGAATGCCAAGACTAGTATCACTGAAATAGTTATTGGTATACCAAAGAGTGTACCTATGGCGGCTATTGCAGCATACACACCAACATAGGCAGCTCCGTCTATCAGGAGCATGGCTATTAACGATACCGCAGCCACACCTCTACCGTAGACCTCCCTAAGTATTGTACCCATACCCTTACCACTACCTAAAGCCGCACGTATCGTTAATTCCTGTATGAAATAGAGCGGTATTGTTAACAGTAATAACCACGGTACCATGGCAAGGCCCGTGTAATAACCACTCTGCATAGCCGTTAAAATACTGGGCGCGTCTACATCAGCCAGCATCACCAACCAACCAGGTCCAAGCAACATACCAAGTGAGTCACCAATGCCCTTCATACTCCTTGATACTCTCTCCTGAAAATTCACGCCGGAGTCACAATATGCCTTATTAATTAATATTTTTCCTGTGACAACTGGGGAGGGAATGTACGGGCTAGGTTCTGTATGCTACATTCATCCTTCTCTCGACATCCCTAAGTAATATATAGAATAGAACTACTGCTGTGGCGTAGAGCATCGAGGTCAAGTAAAGTGGTAGGTCTAGGTAACCAATATCCATTAAGTAACCACCCAGTCCTGGTCCCACTGCACGGGGTATTGAGGATAGCATATTCCAAATGCCAAAGACACGACCCCTCTCCTCCCTAGGCGCCAATTCATTAATTAATGACGTTAATAATGGGTTTGCCATATTCATTAACGTATTCCTAATTATAAACAACGTAAGCAATATGGGTAAGTTGTATATTGATGGCATTACGGCCAACACCACTGTGGCTAAACCCTCAAGACTGACTACAGAAATTACCCTACTGCGAAAGGCTCTTGATATTATTGGTGCCATCAGCGTACCAAGTGCCAGCGTTGCGTTGGATATTGCATACACGAGACTTAGGCTTGCAAGATCAACGTGGAATTTCAGGTAAAACCAGAGGCTGAATAATGGAATTATTATGCCAGCACCAAGACCTATTATTGCCTCAGGAATAAGCCTTTTTAACAACCAGGATGAACGTAATCTACCCAAATCCCTTAAGCTCAATCTCTCAATCTTAACATTCAGTATGGACTTATCTAGATACTTAACAGCCCTAAGTACCATGGGTATCGTTAGGTATAGAGACGCCGCCTCTGCCAGGAATACCAGGTCATAGCCAAAACGCCCGAGGTAACCAGGTAGTACTGCCAATAATGAACCAACAACACTAAACGCTACATTGAAGGTTGATGAGAGGCTAAATAGCTCATCAGAAATATCCTCCTGCTTCGCATACTCACCAACTATTGCTGTCAATACAACATATCGATTAAACAATGCAATGAGTAGGTAGGCTATAGAAACTATGATAGGCACACCTGTAATCATTAGGAGTATCAATGACCCACTAATTAATGATAATAATATGAAAAGTTTAACCCTATCCATGA
>LOCH01000046.1 GCA_001516765.1 Vulcanisaeta sp. MG_3
CAGTTAGCCTATCAACAGTGTTGACGCTCCTATCGTCACTAAGAGTTTCCTCGGTGATCACCGTGGATGTGCATAAACCGGAGGCGTTTAGGGTTTCAGGTGTTAATTGCGTGAATGTGGAACCCTTCGAGTTATACGCGGAGAGGCTGAGGGGCTCAAAGAACGTTGTGCTGCTGAGTCCGGACCTTGGCTCCTTATGGAGGGTTCGGAAGGTCAGCGAATACGTAGGCATTCAATATAGCTATCTCGAGAAGTTCCGTGATAGAATAACTGGTGAGGTTACCATGAAACCTAGGGAGCTCGATGTTGCCGGTAAGGAAGTATTCATAATAGATGACATAATAGCCACTGGAGGAACCATAATCGAGGCAACAAAGATCCTAAAGAGCATGGGGGCCGTAGGAGTTCATGCAATGGCAACGCACTGCCTATTGCTTAATGAGGCTGATTCGAGGATGTTCGAGGCAGGGGTCTCATCAATAACTTGCACAAACACAATACCCACCAAGTACGCGGAAATTAACATCAATCAACTAATCGTTAGGGCACTTAGAGAGTTAATAACGTGAGTGCCTTTTAACTCGTATTGAGGCATATAGTTATGTGAAGACGTTGGGGCAATTGCTCAGGGAATACCTGAATAATAAGGCTGTGGCTGGTGGTTACTCGTGGGATACAGATGCCATATCCAAGTACGTGGAGGGGATTACGTATGCCTTACTAGTAATGCCGGCGGTGGCGTATGTATTAACGAGATCATTACTCCTAGCAGTAATTCTTGCGGTGGCTTCAGCATTACCGATTTCGCTAACTATAATTTGGGCTGAGTACTCTGTAGATACGGTTAGGAGCAATGTTGAGTGGGAGTTGCCGTTTTTCACGGTTCTCCTGGACGTGGTTCACGATGTTGGTGGCAACATAACACATGCCTTCGAGATAAGCGGTAAAGTTGGTCTTAGGTGGATTAGCAGGGAGTGGTCGATAATTAACAGGTACGCTCTAACCACAAACTCGATAACGAAGGCTATGCAGTTGAGGGCTAGGGTTCACCCAAGCCTCGAGTTTCAGAGGTTCATTAATGGTTACGTGTCCGTGTGGAGTTATAGCGGTGATGTTGTTAATTACGTTAGTAATGTTGAGGGCACATACCTATCAATGCTCAGCAGTAGATTATCGGCCTTATCGAGGCAGATAATAGATGCTGTTCTTGCGGTTACGTCATCGATAGTGATAATGGTGCTTTTCATGATAATAGTGACTGTGTTGGGCGTGAGTGGGGCATTGATGTACATATTGCCCTCCATAGCACTCGTGATACCAGCACTAATACTGAGGGTTTACGCATCAATACCGTACATAATACGAATCAGCATTAAACACGACAGGTGGATGACCGTGGTGCTGGGAGTCTCTGTAATAATCAGCGTGTTATTGATGCTGTACTATGGGGTCTACGGAATGATAGCGCTTGCGCTACCCCCCGTACTATTCTCCGTCCTAGTGACGAGAGGCGTTGATGAGATGAAAAACTCCATATTATCATTACCCGACTTAATGCGCGACATCTCGGAGATGGTTAAGGCGGGTGTAAGCATAGGGGCGGCACTAGAGAGGGTTTTAGGTAATCAATACCCAAGCCTCTTGATTAATTACCTACGCAAAGCAACCCAGTTTAATGATTATAACATAGACGGTTCATGGGTGATGAAGTACGCGATCAGGATTCTGAGGGAAATATCGAGCCTCGGTTCACCATCTAAGGCATTAGACAAACTAGTTAGGGTATTCCTGGATGTAAAAGCCCTGTTAATGGGCATTAATTATAACGCAAGGTCGCTGCAGATACTCAATTACTCATTGCCATTCATATTTGCCGGAATTTCGTATGTAAGCAGGTTCGTGGTTTCAATGCTCAGCTCAGTAATTGAAAACGCCCAATACTCATTGGTGGGCCTCGTGATACCAAGCATGAATACGGTATTGGCTCCATTAATGATCACAGCGTACATAATAAGCCTATCCCTCGCCATCCTATCATCACTACTCAGCGACCTAACACTAAATCCATCGGTTAAGTTTATGGTACCTGTGCCATTAACACTGGTACTCATGCTTATGGTGACGACGAATCCAATCCCCTAGAGTTAGGTGAGGTGGGTAAACGCAGCACAAGGTCCTTAGGCCATAGGCACAATTCTCCTTAGAGGTAGTCGAATAAGGTATAGTGGCAGGTTGGGTTTACACCATCCTGTCTCCGCGGGATTACTATTGCTTTACTAGTATTAGCGTAAGACTTTAAAAGCACCTTGACTTCAAGACGGGTTGTGTACGTACCTAAGACATTAATGCTTGGCAGATGCTGGAGGTGCGGTAAAAGGATTTATAGGTACGATGATTATTACGTGTGCCCGAAATGCCACGCAATCTACTGCCCAACATGCGCCAAGAAGACCTTCTATAAATGCCCTGCCGATGGAACACCGCTAGAGGCTAGATAACATGGCTATCCTCACCGGCTTGATGTCATTCACGAAGGGCCATGGAATACGCTCGCTCAGTATAACTGGTCCTAAGGGCCTATTTGTAATTCAAGCTGTCAGCGGTACCAGGTTTTCCGTGATGATTAGGGATCATAAATACGTGAAACTCGATGATGAGAAGTTCGAGAAACTACTCTTTGCCTTTTCACCAATAATAAGTAGGGTTATAAAGATCACGGACACCAATTACTACACATTCCTCGGTAGATATGTGTATAACGGTAAGGAGCTCATATATGAGCCGTATGTCGACCTTATGAAGACCGTGACGATAAAAATCACGGGTAAGAGCATAAGGATAGTGTATGGCGAGAATAGGCTCAGGTTGAGGAGGACCAAGAAGGGTTACACACCTAGGGAGATGCTCGAAACCTTAACCTACGTGATTAAGGAGCTCCATGGATAATTTTACTGAGCCTAACAATTATGTAGCGTGATGGTAATGCTTAAAGGACCAGCCTGTGTCTAATCACAATGTCTCAGGGTATTAAGTTCGAGGTAATAGACGTACCAATACCCGAGGGTACGAACGTAATCATAGGCCACAGCCACTTCATAAAAACCCTCGAGGACGTGTACGAAGCCCTCGTAAACTCAGTGCCAGGCATAAAATTTGGGCTCGCGTTTTGCGAGGCCTCGGGCAAGAGGTTGGTTAGGCATGAGGGTAATGATGAGGAGCTGAGGAGGTTAGCCATTGATTTGTGTAGGAGGATCGGTGCTGGGCACACGTTCGTTATTTACCTAAGGAATGCATGGCCAATAAACGTGCTCAACGCCCTAAAGCATGTTGTCGAGGTGGTTAACATACACGCAGCCACCGCAAACCCTCTCTCGGTCATTGTGGCTGAGATAGCGCCTGAGCGTAGGGGTGTCGTAGGGGTCGTTGATGGTCACTCACCACTTGGTGTTGAGGGCGATGCGGACATTAGGGAGCGTAGGGAGTTGGTTAGGAGGTTTGGTTATAAGCTTGGTTAGGGCATTGTGATTTAGCGGTATTAACAAGGGACACAAGCCTCTCCCTAAAATCCTCAAGCTCCTTCGTTAATTCCCTCATGATCAGCTCAACCATATCGCTTGGCTTCGCATCTGAGGGTAATGATTTCAATACATTATCCACGAAATCCCTCACATCGGGTGGTAGCATGGGGTAAGTACCCATCAACCTCTTAGCCAACTCATCAACACCCTCAACCCTAACCAACTCCCTAATGAAGTACCTAACCCTACCCTCGGTGTTGTAGTACTCATCGAGTAGGTTAATTAAGAAGTCCAAGTCAACATTGACTGAGCACGCCCTGTAGTGGGTGTCCACGAACCTCAGCAGCGTTATTATATGCTTAACACCGCGCTCGCCAACCGCATGCCTAAACCAACCCTTATTTATCAATTGGGCAATGTAATCCCTAGCCTCAAGGACGTCATCAACCACGGAAAACATGAACAACTAAAGAATTAAAGCATTTAGCCGACAACGGATAATGAAGATCCTAAGGTGATGTGCTCAGCATTTCGGAGAGTGCCATGTGGGTGTTCTGCGTCAATGCATAGTTCAGGAAGTCCCTAACACCGTCTGGGTAACCCCTACTCCTCACGCCCTGGCACATACCTATAATCAACAGGAGCATAATGACCGTCAGTAGTATGGAGAGCACATTACCAAGAAGCCCAAAGGCGAGGTTATTCCTATCCTCAAAGCCCATAACATAGTCCCTAACATCCTCATAAACAGCCATATACACATCATGATTAACCTCTATGGGATTAAGGAAGGAGGGCCTCGACAAACTCTCCTCATTACCATAAAGCGTCTTCAGCAGGAAGGTCTCCGCAACAATACCCGCGGCATCAACGGCATCATCACCATCACCCTGAGACGCAATCAACGCCTCAAAAACA
>LOCH01000047.1 GCA_001516765.1 Vulcanisaeta sp. MG_3
TCTCCTGGGCGTCATAGTTAGCTCCAGTGATGGATCAATAAAGGTCGACGCAACACTAGACTCAAGGCTAAGTCTCATGGAGCACCAAATAAAGACATTACTAACGCACATAGCCGCCACCTTAAAGAGTGAGACTTAGGGCCATTAATTAATTGATAAATTGATTGTGGATTATTGGGATTAGCTTTTGATCCAGTCATTTCAGGGTTGGGGTGTTTACGTAGAATTAATTTTAAATATGCAAATACACAGTGGCTTTTCGTGTCAGTAGGGAAGGGTAGGATAGTGTACATCAGCGGACCAGTTGTTAAGGCGGAACTACCCGGTGCATTGCTTTATGAATTAGTCTTCGTAGGTGAATTAGGGCTTTTTGGTGAGGTTGTGAGGATTCAGGGTGACATGGCATTCATACAAGTCTATGAGGAAACAACGGGCCTAAAGCCTGGAGAGCCTGTGGTTAGGACTGGAGAGCCACTGAGCGCTTGGTTGGGCCCTGGCATCATTAACCAGGTCTATGATGGTGTGCAAAGACCCCTGAGGAATATTTTTGAACTAACGCAGAGGCCGTTCGTCGCCAGGGGCATTAATTACGAGAGAACACCACCACTGGACTTCAAGAAGCCTTGGAAATGGATACCGAAGGCAAAGGTTGGCGATGAGGTCGCACCTGGGGACCTACTCGGTGTTGTCCCGGAGACGCCACTAATTGAGCACAGGATATTATACCCACCACTGTACAAGAAGGGTGCATTAAAGTACATAGCACCTGAGGGGGAGTATACATTAAATGATGTAATCGCTGAGGTAGAGACCGATGAAGGAATAGTGCAGGTAAAGATGTGGCACAAATGGCCAGTCAGGAGACCAAGACCCTTCAGGGAGAAGCTACCACCAATTGAACCTCTAATAACCGGCATTAGGGTTATTGACACATTATTCCCAATAGCCATAGGCGGTGCCGCAGCAATACCTGGGCCCTTCGGCTCAGGTAAGACAGTAACGATAAGGACCCTGGCTATGTACAGCCAGGCCAGGTACGTAATACCAGTCCTGTGCGGTGAGCGTGGTAATGAGGCAGCGGATGCATTGCAGGGATTACTCAAGCTTATTGATCCTACGACTGGTAGGCCGTTGATGGAGAGGACGACGATAATTGTGAACACGTCAAACATGCCCGTGGCAGCCAGGGAGGCAAGTATATACATGGGCGTTACGATTGCCGAGTACTTCAGGGACCAGGGATATGATGCATTCCTAATGGCTGATTCAACGAGTAGGTGGGCTGAGGCTATGAGGGAGGTTGCACTTAGAATCGGTGAGATGCCTAGTGAAGAGGGGTTCCCGGCATACCTACCGACTAGGTTGGCCGAGTTCTACGAGAGATCTGGTAGGGTTGTAACGCTCGGTAAGGAGGGTAGGCTCGGCTCCGTAACCATAGCTGCCTCAGTCAGTCCGCCGGGTGGTGACTTCACGGAACCCGTAACAAGCCACACGCTGAGGTTTGTGGGTGCGTTCTGGCCACTGGATGCTAAGCTCGCCTATTCAAGGCATTATCCAGCGATTAATTGGTTGATGGGGTTCAGTAGGTATGTGGATACGGTGGCTGAGTGGTACCAGAAGAATGTCAATACTGATTGGAAGGATATTAGGGATGAGGCGGTTAGGATATTGACCAGGGAGGCTGAGCTTCAGGAAGTTGTTAGGATATTGGGTACTGAGGCTTTGAGTGAGCAGGAGAAGCATTTACTTAATGCGGCATTCCTAATTAGGGAGGGTTTCCTGAAGCAGGATGCTTATCACCCAGTTGATGTTAAGTCTTTACCGCCTAAGCAGTATTGGTTGCTTAGGTTGATGATTACGTTCTACAGGAAGGGCCTTGATGCAATAAACCGTGGAGTGCCTGCAGCGGCGCTTAGGGAACTTGATTTGGTGAAGAGATTGCCTAGGCTTAGGATGGAGATCAAGAATGAGGATTACCAAAAACTCGTTGATTACGAGAAGGAGTTGGTTGATGCGATGGAGAATTTGGCTAGGCAGTACGAGTCGCAGAAGCTTGTTGCTAAGGCGTAATTATTACCATTAAATTATTAATACTTTAGAGTACATTACCTAATACACCCATAATTGATTTGATTAACTGATAGTTTGTCGAGCCGCACACTATCATAACAGAATCATCGCATTTTATGTTCATTACTAATCCACGAAGTCTCTCGCCAAGGTCCTTATACATATCCTCAAAATATGTCCCAAGCCTTAGAATTAGGAATTTGTTTTGCGAACAATCGTATCTTAGGAATAGTACGGCATCTGCACCATTCTTTATCGCGATATCCCTAAGTCTCACAACATCGCTCTCATCAAAACTCCTCCTGGTCACTAACGCGTAGCATCTCTTACAACCACAATTGAACACCTTTGCGAGCTCCTCATCCTCGTTTATTATAACTATACCGGCATTGCTTAGCATTGCCGAGAGAATCTCCTCGCCCTTGCTCGTTAACTCAGCCCCACCCTTCATGACCCTAATGGCGCCCTGCTCCCTCAACTCATTTAGCACCCTCCTAACCACACCCTCGCTGATGCCCGTTATGGAGCTTAGGGAGTACCTACCCATCCTACCATGCCTCTTAAGCGCCAGTAATATCGTTATGGCCTCAGCAGCCATTAACTAGAGCATTACAGCCCATAAAAATAAGCTTTCCTTAGCTAAACTCGTAACACTTATTAATTTCCCAGTTATTCGTATTCGGTGATTACTATTTGCCAATCAAAGGCGCCTACGCGAATTCCAAGGACTTACCAATAACCGTCTACAATACAGCATCAAAGAGAATGGAGAGAATAACCCTCCTAAGACCTGGGCTCGTTAGGATTTACGTATGTGGCTTGACGCCTTATGACTCAATGCATGTTGGTCATGCAAGGACCTTCGTGTTCTACGACATATTTAGGAGGTACCTCGAGTACCTGGGTCTTGAGGTTAGGTTTGTAACCAACTTCACGGACATTGATGATAAGATAATAAACAGGGCTAGGCAGGAGTTTGGTTCGGACATGGTTAATAGGTGGTATGATGTACCGAGCAGATACATTAAGGAGTTCTTCGACGCCATGGATAGGCTCTACATAAAGAGGGCCTATGCCTACCCAAGGGTTACCGAGAACATAGGCGACATGATGAAGTGGATACAGGAATTAGTCAATAGGGGTCTAGCGTACGTAAGCCCCGATGGCTCTGTGTACTTCGACATAACTAAGGTGCCTAGATACGGCGAATTCTCTGGACAAAAGATAGAGGACTTAATTGCGGGGGCTAGGGTCGAACCCGAACCAGGTAAGAGGAACCCACTTGATTTTGCCCTGTGGAAATCATGGAGTGAGGGCGAGCCGTGGTGGAATAGCCCGTGGAGCCCAGGTAGGCCTGGCTGGCATTTGGAGTGCGTGGTCATGTCCAGTAAGTACCTGGGCGTCCCGTTCGATATACATGGTGGCGGCCAGGACCTAATATTCCCACACCACGAGAATGAGATCGCAATAGCCAGGGTGTACTTCGGCATTGATTACTTCGCGAGGTATTGGATTCACGTGGGCTTGGTGACGATCAAGGGACAGAAGATGAGCAAGTCTCTGGGCAACATAATACCAATAATGGACGTGCTCAGGAAATACGACGGGGAGGTCCTTAGGCTCTACTACGCAATGACCCATTACAGGAAGCCTATGGATTTCGACCCAGACGCGCTGGATCAGGTTAGAAATACATTAATGAGTCTCTACGCGGCCTATGACGAATTGCTCGAGGCAATAAACGAGGCGCCAGAGGCTGGTTCTAAAGATGAGGAGTTGATAAGTAGGGTCAATGGTTATATTGAGTCCTTCGAGTCCTCACTCAACAATGACGTAAACACCAGCGGTGCCGTGGCATCTATAATAGAGTTTGCCAAGTACATAACATCCACCCTAATTTACAACGCCCAGAATTACTCCAAGGGTGCGTTAACGCAGACATTAACGGCATTCAGTGACTTGGCAGGTATACTTGGTCTACTCAATAGGACGAAAATACCCCCATCATTGATATCGTTAGTGAACACCCTGATAAGTATTAGATCGCAGTTGAGAACTAGGAAGATGTTCGACTTGGCTGATGAGATTAGGAGTGAGCTAGGTAAGTTAGGTGTTGTTATAAGTGATGTTGGAAATAAGACCTACTGGTACATAGACAGAGATAGAATCGCTACATAACACTTATATACCATAAGCATCACTACCTAAACCCGTGAGATTAGTATTCCTTAGTAATGGTAGTTTCGCTGTATTGTATGATGAGAATTATTACATAAGAGATCTTTACTATCCATTGCTTGGTCAACATCATCACCACTCATTCGATGGTAAGTTCAAGATTGGTATTTGGCATGATGGCAAATTCTCGTGGCTCGAAAACATAGGAAATAAAGAAATACTCCTTGATGGTTCCAAGGCTGTACTCCATGCTCAATGGGATGGTCTTGATATAACGATGGAGGACACCGGTTCTCATACCCACAACCAGCACTCGTTAAGCACGTGTTGATTAGGGGTCCTGGTTTTGTGAGGGTCATATTTTACCACGACTTTAGGCTTAATGGTTATGAGGTTGGGGATACGGCATTTTACGATCCATCATTCGATGCAGTATTTCATTACAAAGGTGCCACATGGTTTGGTATGGCGTCCACAAACCCGTTGTATGAGTATACAACGGGTAGGAGGGACTTG
>LOCH01000048.1 GCA_001516765.1 Vulcanisaeta sp. MG_3
CACCCTCAAGGTAAAGGCCTGTAATTACCTGGGTGATTTTAATATCGTCAAGTGGGTCAAATGGGGTACCGTTAAGTTTCACCCTGGCCTCGCCAGCCCATAACTGTGGGTTATCTCTCGGTGTGAATATGAATTTTGCGTACCAAAGTATTAATTGGGCAATGCCAGGTGTGCCGTCGGGTAATGGAGGTAATACCCTGAGTGATAGTAGTGGGAATGTGATTGTGTTGTCAACCCTCGGTATCAAGGCCTTAAATGCATCGAGCTGCTCAAGCCCAAGCCTACTGGCTATCGCAATCTCAACCCTCATTAACTCACCGCCCCTATCCAGCGTGCCAACAACTAATCCGTAATCATTTATCGAGAGCTCGATCCTACCAAGCTTCTTGGGCGCACCCGCCAGCTCCCTACCGGCTGCTAATGCGGCGTCGTTGGTTACGTATATGTACGGTATGTAGTAGGCCAGTGAAATGTCCCCCGTCTTCACGGGTATGGCCACCAAAGCCTCCCTATAAACTCCAACCGTGGACAGCCCATAATCACCAACCCAAAAACCAGCCATCTCCATGGCTAAATCCACACCCTCAGGCAATAGCGGCTCTACGGACTTGGGGTCTATGTTTGCGAGGACCAGGGCAACCCTAACCTTACCATAGCTTATTATGGCTGATCGCGGGTATAGGGGTGCATTTAGTGGTATTCCAAAACCCTTATCACCACCCTTCAATACCATATCTTAAGTAAGAGCGGGTATTTTTTATTCTTAATTAATATATAGTGAATATAGTTTGTAAGGCATTATTTATAGTTTTGAATTACGTCATCGGCAGCATCGAGACTTAAGGCCTCAACGGTACCATCCTCAATAAGTAGGGCCCTAGCATCCCTAAATAACTTCTCAATTATGAATTCACTGCTCAACCCATAGGCGCCAAATATTTGGAGTGCGTTGTTGACGACTTCGAATGCAATCTTCTTAGCGTATATCTGCGCAGTCCTCGCGTACCTAGGCGCTGCGTCGAAGGATAATTGGAAGAATTTATTGTATGTGTAGTCCATGGCCTTAACTACGTAGTGTCTCGCCGTCACAATCTTCTCGAACATCTCATAAATCTTCAACTTAATGTTCTTATGCTCAATTATGGGCCTACCACCCTGTACACGGGTCTTTGCATAATTGAGAGCCTCCTCAAAGGCAGCCCTGGCCAAGCCCACTGAGAAGGCGCCCATATTTACACTCGTTATATTGAGGAGTTGATCGGAGAATACCTCGTAGAATGGTGATAATGCAATGACGTAATCCTCAGGTACACGTACTCCATCGAAGAACACGGGACCCTGTGGGCAATCCCTATTTCCAAGCATGTCCACGGGCTCTCCCTTCCTAACGCCAAGTTTGTTGAGGGGGACTATGACGAACGCGCCCTCCCTAAGGCTCTTACCATCCTTAAGCTGTGCGTGGAGGCCCATATGTGTGCATATTGGTGCTGCGGAAACCCACGCCGATTTCTGCCCATAGATGACCCACTCGTCGCCATCACGCTCAATAACCACATTACCCCTACCAAAGGACTCAACATCCTTATCCCTAAACGCAAGTATGTAATCACTACCGTGCTCAGGCTCAGTAACGCCCCAACAACCAATGTATCTACCCTCAACATCCTCCAACCATGGCTTAACAACCTCCTCCCTAACCCTCTCTGAGCCAAACATCGCAGCTACCGTAAATGGTATAGCATCCACACCAATTAACGTAGCCAATCCAAGGCTACCCCAACCAAGCTCCTCATCTATTATGTATCGTTGTAGATTCGTAAGCCCAACACCACCACGATCCCTAGGCAGGTGGATTCTATGCAGACCCAGTTTCTTCATTTCCCTTATGGCCTCGAATATCGGTGAGTTCGGTCTAATACGATCTCTGGGGCTCATTCTATCGAGTTTTATCGATATTGGTCTCAAAACCTCCTCAGCAAGCCTATGTACATTCCTCCTCAGTAACTCATCCTCATCACTTAATCGCTCTAAGTCTAAATACTCCATGGCTTATTAATTCACTAGGTTTGATTTTAAGTATAATTACTATTTATAGATAATACGCTTTCATATAAGGTATATAGCTTATATACGAGGAATTCTTTAATGTTGCTATGAGTTATTCTGAGATGTATGTCAAGTGAGAGCTTTATATTCCCAAGTCCACAGTGGGCTGAGGCGTTCTGTAAGGCCCTTAATGAAAACCCTGAATATAGGGAGGCAGCTAAGGATTGGGTTTGGGACGTTGTCTTTGTGGCCACCAACGTACCAAGCACCGTGGTTAATGCCATCGCCCAGCTAATGGGCCTGTCAGGCGTCACTTCGAATGCTGGAGCCATGAAGTTTAAGTTGAGGAATGGGACCTGCCAGGGCTCCGAGTTCTACATCGACGCCAGTAAGGCCGATGCCGACTACATACTAGAGGCCGATTACTCACTATGGAAAGACCTAATACAGGGTAAGGTGGACCCAGTCGGTGCAATATTATCTAGGAAAATAAGGGTTAAGAAGGGCAGCTTCCTAACACTAGTGCAGTTCTCATCAGCTGCAATAAAGATGACGAACACAGCCATGAAAGTACCAACAAAGTTCCTTGCATAACCTGGTATCGCATTTACTTATTTTAAAATTGTTGGGAAGAATATATAGTGTAATATATTGGTAAATATGCATCATATAGGGTAGATTAAATAACCAGGGTATCGCTCTAAGTTTATGAAGGCTGCAACATATAAGGGCCCAAGTAAGCCTTACCTGGAAGTTAAGGAGGTACCAACGCCAAAACCAGGCCCTGGAGAAATACTTGTGAGGGTTGCCGCCACAGGCATATGCCATAGCGACATACACCTATTCAAGGGTGATTTTGGGCCTGTGAGGGAGGGTTTCATACCCGGTCACGAGATTTCTGGTTGGGTTGAGGATTTTGGGCCTGATGTGAAGAATCCATGGGGTCTCAGGAAGGGTGATCCTGTCATTGTGTCCTGGATAGTGCCTGACGGCATATGTAAGTACTGCGCAAGCGGTAAGGAGAATTACTGCCCAGCCGCGGCAGGTAGGATGCCAGGTCTGGTCGGTATCAATGGCGGTCATGCGGAGTACATCACAATACCGGAGATAGCGGTTATACCGCTTGAGAAGGGTGTTGATATTTACTACGCAGCACCAATAGCCTGTGCCTACGGCACGGCATATCACGCACTGAGGGAGGCTGGTGTGGGACCTGGAACAAGTCTTGTGGTTATTGGCGCCGGCGGTGTTGGTTTATCAGCAATACAACTGGCGAGCGCCATGGGTGCCTACCCGATAATCGCCGTTGATATTAGGGACTTCGCGCTAGAGAAGGCGAAGGAGCTCGGTGCAACCCATGTTATTAATTCGACAAAGGAGGATCCAATAAGTAGGATTAGGGATGTACTACCCGATGGTGCTGATGTGATTCATGAGGCAAGACCCGAACCTGATCTCAAATTATCTATGGAGGTCGTGGCTAGGGCTGGGACGATAGTGGTTACAGGATTGGGTGGACCTAAGTCCACATTCACGGTGAATGTTTTACCATTTGTAATAAACGGTGTAAGGATAATGGGTAGCCTAGGCTATAGACCTAGGCTTGATTTACCCGAAATAATAAAATTGGTTGCGTCGGGAAAGGTGGATGTTAGGAAGCTTGTAAGTCACACATACGTGCCGGAGCAGATAAACGAGGCCTATGAAAACCTGGAAAGGGGTCTCCATGCAAGGGCCATAGTCAAGTGGGGATAGAATAATTATATTTTGAAGGTCATAAAAATTCAAACAATCTCAATAGTTATATACTATAGTTATATACTATGCTTTGCTTTCATAACTTAATTCAATTAATAAACCTATTACCGTCACTACAACTCACCGTCTCCTGAATATGGCCATTAATTGCCTGGTTATTGGTACAGGTACCGCATCAGGGTTTATAACAACATCCGCGATGCAAGGTCCGTTGGAGCCATAGATGCATTTCTCAAGCCCCGTCTCTAACTCCCTCCTATCATCAATCCTGACACAATTAATGCCTAGTGATTCAGCGAATTTACAGAAGTCCATCGGGTATGTATGCGATGCGTATACCTTACCGCCGTAGAGGAATTTCTGCTGTAACTTGAGCACCCCCTGGGCTCTGTCATTAAATACTACGAAGGCAACCCTTAACTTCAATTCAGCCGCCGTGGCTATTTCC
>LOCH01000049.1:0-5639 GCA_001516765.1 Vulcanisaeta sp. MG_3
GTGGATAGGGAGAGGAAGACTGGCAAACTAAGGAGACTGGGTTATGGAGGCACTGCTGTGGTGAATAGGGTTAGGAAACAAGCCAAGGCTAGGAGGGGCAAAATTTACAGGATTACGAGGGATAAGGCCTACTTCCTGGCGAGTAAGCTGGTCAGGAAGGCATTGAAGTATAAGGCATTGTTAGTCATTGACGACATGAGTGAGGAGTCGAGGAGGGAGTTGCTTGAGGAGGGGTTGCCGAGGGATGTGATTAAGCTATTGATGAGTAACTTGAGGAGGTTTGTTCACCAGCTAGAAACCCTAGCGCAATGGTACGGCGTACCATACAAATTCAGAAGGCTACCAAGCACAGTATGTCCAATATGCCAACACGAACTAACCCAATTACCAGGCAGAACCATGGCTTGCGAAAACTGTGGATTCAAAGCACCAAGAGACCTAGTTCCAATACACTGGGCATTGAGGGAGCACAACTACGAGTTTGAGCAGTCCTAGAAAGTTATTTACTAGTCCCTAGGGGCTCAATCAACAACTCCCTCTTCCGTGATCCTAAACGTTACCTCCCTCTCTGGGTGGTATGGACTATCGAAGATCTTGGCTATCCTCACGTTCTCCTTACCTTTCCTAAGCCAAATCCTATAGGTTGCACCGTGGGCTATCACATTACCTCCCGCTGGTTTCAGTGGGTTTCCGAAGAATACATCTGGTTGAGCAATTACCTGGTTTGTCACCACAACGGCAATGTTGTAGATGTCGGCTATCCTAAGTAGCTGGGCAATGTGGTGGTTAAGCTTCTGTTGCCTCTCGGCCAAGTTCTCCCTACCTGGATACTCGCTTCTGAAGTGGGCTACTAATGAGTCGATGAGTATTAATCCGATGTTCTCCTTCTCAATGATTTTTCTGCTCTCCTCAATTATCATCATTTGGTGGTCGCTATTGTAAGCCCTGGCGTACAGTATATTCCTAAGAGCCTCCTGCGGGTCCAAACCCCTGTACTTGGCTATCTGCATTATCCTCTCGGGCCTGAACGTGTTCTCGGCATCCACATAAAGAGCCTTTGCATTTAAGCCACCCTTATCCTCAGGCAATTGAACCATAACACTAAGTTGATGACATAGTTGCGTCTTACCACTACCAAACTCACCGACTATTTCCGTGATTGCCTTAGTCTCTATACCACCACCAAGTAATTCATCGAGAGACTTAACGCCAGTACTGATGCGTCTTATTCCCCGCCTCTTCTCATAAAGCTCGTAGGCTGTTATGAATGGTGTTAAACCAATGAGCTTCTGGGCAGCCGCAATTATCTGCTTAGCCCTATCCTCACTACCGAGTATTTCAGCAAGCTCCTTAACACTGGCAAAGGCAACATCCCTTGCTGTGTTATACCCAGCCTCCCTGAGCTTCTGGGCTGTAACCCTACCAACGCCCTCGATTTCCTCAACATCAATTGTGGGATAACCACTACTAACCGTGGCGGTGACTGTGGTACCCTGTTCACTATTTCCACTCTCTTGTTCCTCGGTCTCTTCAGTCTCCTCAGGCTCACGTTCCTCTTCAAGCTCCTCCTCCTGTTCCTGCACCTTCCTCCTCCCCTTTGGCATAATCTTCACTTGAAAATAAATGGTTATTACTTAAAAAACTAAGTTTTCATGAAACACCCCTAAGCCTCAACCAGACGTATAGGCAGGTCTCACGCCAAAGTCTATCGATATCATCACCATCACCATTAACGACACGCCTGAGCATGTCGATAACATCCTCACCCGGAACCACTGGTTTTACGTAGGCAATGTCATCATCATAACCACAGGTAGCCTTCAACAACCTATCCACAGCCCTACGTCCAAGCAGCCCTCTTAATTCATCCCATGAATACCCAACGTAACCCAATGACCTATAAAGCCTATCCGCAGGGTTATTACCAAACCACGTGGTTGCGATATAGACATCAGAGTCTGCGCACACCTCCTCAATGGTGCTTATCAACGCCTTACCAATACCAAATCTCCTACAACTCTCAATGACCGCTATGTAATAAATAATGCAAAGCTTCACAGAACCGGCGTTAATACTATAATAAACAGCTGCACCTACGTTGGATCCATTAACCACTGCTAATGCGACGGAACCAATGCCATAGTCAACAACAGCCTTTGCATACCTATAGCTAGACCCAAAGGACTCACTAAGTATCTTATCAGCCTCACTCATTAATTCCCTACCACCAATCACGATATTGAACGTTCCTTCGCAATTCGCCATAGTGGTACCAATTCCATGGAGTGTGGAAATATTGTATATATTGTATTATACACGCCTCCCGCGCCTACCTCCAGGTGGCCTAATGGTGTCCGTGGGTATTGGTGTCACATCCTCTATTCGCCCAATGATCAAACCAGCCCTAGCCAAAGCCCTGATAGCCGCAGCAGCGCCCGGCCCAGGTGTCTTCGGACCATAACCACCAGGTGCCTTAACCTTAACATGAACGGCATTTATTCCCCTACTCATGGCTATTTGAGCAGCTTTATATGCAGCCATCATTGCCGCGTATGGGCTTGGCTTATCCCTATCGGCCTTGACAACCTGCCCACCACTAACTCTAGCGACGGTTTCAGCACCCGTGAGGTCCGTGATTATTATTATCGTATTGTTATAGCTCGAATACACGTACGCAACACCCCACCTCATCTTTCTCGCGCCGGTTACCTGTGTCGGCTTAATCTCGGGCAACTGGGCTTGCTGGGTTGGTTGTTGTACTTGTTCAGCTTGTTCCTGCGTCTCCTTAGTCTCTTCGCCTTCCTGCGACATTCGAAGCCTGATACTCCCACTCATTTTATAAATTTTGCCGTCTAACCAAGTTTATGAGCTCTTCATGCTTTCTATTATACTCAGCATGTGGCTCGTCCCAATCCTAAATTGGGTTGGGTCCGGCCTTCTCTCGGAGGCTCTTAGTAAATCAAGGACTTGCTGGTACGTCCTTATACCACCGGCAACCTTAATTCCTATCCCTGGGTTATACCTCCTCGATAATTCAGCCATTAACCTAACATTCTCGATCTGGGCACCTGTTTTGTTACCGATCTTCTCGGCATAATCCCTCTCCTCAAAGCCCGTGCTCGTCTTTATGAAGTCAGCCCCTGACTGCATCACGATTCTATAAAGCTCGAGTTTCTCCTCCCTAGTCGTGTACGCATCCTCAACTATAATCTTTATCACCTTACCCTCCCTATGTGCGGCATCGACCACGGCACCTATGTCATGCTCAACCTCATCCCAAAGGCCCGATTTTACAAGGCCTATGGGTGCCACTATATCTAATTCATCGGCATACTGGGAATACCTCTTAATGGCATCAATTCTAGCCTCGGTAGTCCCTGCACCGAAGGGAAAATCGACGACCGCCACAACCTTGAATTTATAGCCCTTACGGGCCATGTACTCCCTGGCATAACGTAGAAACAGGGGGTTTATTGTTATTGAGTATGCACCGTACTTAGCCGTATCCTCAATCAAAGCCTCAATCTCCCTAACCGATCCATACGGCCTCAGGTACGTATTATCTATTAAATTAACTATGCTTGTTTCCATACGCCTTCATTCTAAGGTGATTTATTAATGCTTTACCCTAAACCGTAGTAAATACTTATTAAAATGACAAAGTCCCCGAATACCAGTATGAGCGAACCTACAATAAAATCCGTGAGAGTATTAACGGTGATGGGCAATTTCGAATGGCCAATTGTTAAGGTTGAGCTCAGTAACGGACTTATTGGTTATGGGGAATGCCATAGAGGCCCTGGCATTAAGGAAATACTGAGGAGGGCCGAGGAGCTTATTAAAGGTAAAGAGGTCAATATTGAGTACCTATTAAGGCTGATTAGGAAGCACGTACCGAACTCTGAATGGGGTGTCGTTAATAACGCAATAAGCGGCCTAGAGACCGCGCTCTGGGACGTTAAGGGAAAGCTCACGGGCTTGCCAATTTATGAATTGTTGGGCGGTAAGGTTAGGGATAGGGTCTCAGTCTACGCAGACCTACATGCTGGCGCTGGCATTATGGAAACTGGGGGTAAGAGGTGGGTTGAGCTGGCGGGTACCGAAGTCGCATATAACGTTGAGAATTACATAAAGAGGGCTAGAGAGGCGATGGGCATGGGCTTCAAGTACATAAAGTTCGACGTAGATGTCCCGGAGGAAATGATGGAGACGGAGTTCGATAGAACATTCGGCATGAGGATTGTTAAGTTCGTGACATCATTCATAGGCGGTGTCAGGGATGCCGTCAAGTACGATGTCGACATAATGATTGATGGGCATTGGGCCTTTAGCGTGCCCACGGCGATAGCGATAGCCAGGGAATTGGCGAAATACGATGTCTTCTGGTTCGAGGACCCCGTGCCACCAGAGAACATCGACGCCATGAGGGAGGTTAGGCTTAAGTCGCCCGTGCCCATAGCCACGGGCGAGAAGTTATATAGATTGTCTCAATTTAGGGAGTTGATTGAGAAGGAGGCCGCAGACATAATACACCCTGACGTTCAGAGACTTGGCGGCCTATTAGAGATGAAGAAAATAGCCTACCTAGCCGAGGAGTACTACGTACCAGTCGCAATACACAACATATCGAGCCCCATAGGGACCATGGCGAACGCCCACGTGGCATCCACGATAGGCGACTTCATAGCGATTGAGTGGCACGCAATAGACCTGCCCTGGTGGCCGGACATGGTTAGGGAGGGGATGATAATAAAGGACGGTTACATAACACCACCGAAGAAGCCCGGACTTGGTGTTGAATTAAATGAGAGGGTCGCTATAGAGCACGCTAGGGATCAGGGCGAGGTCAAGGAATTCCTTGGCTAATTAGGCACAACCATGGTGTCATTACCTAATGGGTAAATGGTATAGTTTTAAATTGATGGTTTAAGAATCTACGTAGGTGATGAGTGAGCCTCGATCAATGATTGGTGATGATTTACGAACCGGGCTGATTTATTGCTGTGTTGGAACCATGGATAACCTGGGCTTCACGATTTGCTTCATGTAATCGACTAGGTTCGCCTCCTCAATAGCCTTCAAAACCTCCTCATCGCTGGCGCCCTTCTTTATGTTGATCTTGTACTCCGTGGGCTCTATATGCTTAACATTAACGACCCTCCTCCTGACGCCCGTTAGGGATTTGGGTCCCGTGATTATTACGAAGTTCTCATCCTTAATATCCACAATAACGCACCTCCTCCCAGCCTCCCTACCCGCAACCTTAACGCAAACCCTACCAATATCGAATACCCGTGGCATCAAGCACGATTAAAGCAGGGGCTTTATAAGCATTTCATGCCAATTAATGCATCGCGTCGAAGACGCACCCTTAGGAGTAAGTGTGGGCTTATCAAGATATGATGAAATCGTACTGCGAATTCCTCCTTACCACATTGATGCTGTGCCTAACCCTGCCCACAGAATCAAACAATCCCCTAATTATGCCCTTGGTCATGGGCATGCCAACCTCCTCATCAAATGCCTCCCTAATCGATACAATGGTCCTACCAGCAACAAACCGAACACCAACAAGTGCCAATACACCCAATGCGGTCAGAACCCTGAGTGATGTATATAGAGCATCCCTAAAGTCCTTT
>LOCH01000049.1:6657-7734 GCA_001516765.1 Vulcanisaeta sp. MG_3
TGGGCATTTCGCTTGGTATGTTATTGGTGAATACTGCGATATCGATATCACACCACTACAGTCCAGTGAACCTCCATATACGTAAATTGCCACCGCGTCCCTAAACCTATTGATTACCTCATTAATAAGCTCATTAGGCACACAGTCTAGCTCATTCATCCTTACATAATTACTCATAACTTATAGTGGATTTTCAATACCGCACTTAAATGTACTTTCAAGCCAAGTACTTCACCCACTGGGTGGATACGGATGCGGCTGGCATAGCGCCTTCACATCATTTCTAAGGCCTGTGGAGAGCGCTGAGGAGGATTTTACAGGGAAAATAATGTCCTGAAGTGCCACTCAATACCCCCGAGGAAGGAATTGTTCTAATCCACACCTCACCACTTAGGAGAGGCGATGTTGCCGTAGTCGAGCTTTGGCTTGGTGAAGCTAGGACTAGGGCTGTTAGGTATAGGTTTAGGATAATCAACGAAGACACAGGCATGCGTATAGCAGTCTCTATTAATTATTTATTTTAAACAAGTCTCTGGAGAACTTACTCATGATCCCCGTGAATAGAGACCTCTTTCTCTCCTGAATCGATTTCCTGGTTGTATTGTCTATGGTTGCTAGGTGGTCTGCGTCGAGGCCGTGCATGAGCCCGAATAGGTAGGCTAGAATGCCGAGCATGACCAACGTGGCGGCATTACCGGTTAGGGCAATATCACGCACCAATCTAACAAGACCATAAAACCAAAACCAGGCAAACCCCGTAACAATTAACATTGAGGCATACGTCAAGCCCATTGAGGGTTACCTAGCCTTTACATGTGTTTCAAATGAGGATGATGAATTAAGGGCTAGGAGTGTCCTAAGGAATTGATTGAGGTTTGGAGAAAGACGATTAATTGATTATCAATACTCTAGGTACCTAACGCCAAGGCTCTCATCATCAAACCTGATAGGGTTCCTAACGAGCTTTACCCTACCCAGCCCGGGGACGTTAACCTCCGTGAGTACGTACTCATTGACATACTCGTCCCTGACCAGGTCAGACACGTCGTAGACAGGCCCCGCGGGTATGCCGTTGCT
>LOCH01000050.1 GCA_001516765.1 Vulcanisaeta sp. MG_3
GTCATTGTGCATGTAAGCACATCACCAGCGCCAGTGGGATCCTTAGCATCAACAATGCCACTAGTTAGAACCTGGATCTTTTTACCGTTATGCATCATTATTGAGCCACGGTGACCCATCGACAGTATAATCACCTTATTTGGAAATTTACTAACTATGGAGTTAAGTACCTGAAGGTCTGCATCGTCAATGCTGATTTTAAGTAGGTCGGCATTTTCTAGTATTCTAGTTAAATCATCCATGTTTATTGCCGTACTTACATAACCATCACTATCAAACACCCTAGTAAAACCCTGTAAATCAACACCCAGAGTGTCCACGTGCTCCCTGATATGTCTAAGCATGTCAATACTAACCTCCCTGGCAATCGGATTCACAGTCACAATGCTGGGTAAATCATCCAAATCCTCAAGCGTGAAATCCCTACACCTGGATAATAACCTCAATACTCTCTTACCATCATCGAGATACGTTATTTCATACGAGGTAGTATTGCAGTCATTGATAATGCGAATTCTATGGGTAGGTATTTCCCTCTCGATATACTGGTTTATGTACTCATTGAAGTCCATGCCAGCAACGGTTATGGGCAGCACATCAATACCCACCTGCCTTAAATAAAATGAGCAGTATGTCGGAGCTCCGCCTGGCGATCGCCAGGACTTTAAACCCTTCCTTATTAAATCGATCGCCACATGCCCAATGACGCCAAGCACATTACGATTACAGCACTATATTAATAAGCATTAATATTGATGAAGCCCTAACGCACAGCGTTAGATGTGGCTATTCTTTACACCTAATGCTAGGTTGCTTGGTATGAAGATATCGAGTATGGTCTTCACAGAATGACCAATTCTACCTAGCCTAACATCATTTATAATCCTCGACATCCTCAATAATGACATTATCATCCCAACGAACTGCTCAACGGCCTCTATGGTCGAGATTAGGGAAATCCTAACCTCATCACCGCTAGTCTCCCTAATAATTACAATACCATCCCTAACATAGACTCTTACCCTACCTCTAACGTACTCCCTATACCCGGGTAACTTGATATTACCACTAACCACAAGCTTTAGATATGCAGTATAGATCATGAAGCTTGATCTAATGTAATTCCTCAACACAGACTCAGCCACACTCAACACGTCGCTAATCCCATTACCAGAAAGACTTATGCCTCTCAGGAATTCCTCATTAACACGATACCTAACATACGATGCCCTACCATCCCTAATACTTAATTCATAAAGTGCCAACTCATCACCAAGTAGGGCATATACGTCCATACTCAAGGTACCACCCCAGGTTATTGGTTCAATGGGCTTGTCACTCACATAAGCACCTTGGTGGGGGAGAATAATTACGTAATTATTCCCGCCCTCGCAAGACGCTAAAAAATCCAAATACTTACCCCTATGTACAATACATAAAGCATCATTACCCAACCTAAGAGTCAATAATGGATGCCTCCTTGTTAGCAATAACTTAGGTAGCACGTATCATCATCTATACGATAAATAAATACTTAATACTTATAATCAAAGGAATTAGCCACTCGCGTAGAGACAGTGGAGAGGTCGATAATTTAAGCGATGGTTATTGGCCATGGAGTATAAGTCCTGGGTTATCAATTACGTGACCCGCTTAAGAAAAACTAATGATCCATACCTCTCGAGGATATCAGCTATTAGACCGAGGTAACCATCACTCCTGCTGGAAAAACCCACCACCCTAACGTCCTTATCACTCAATCTAATGTAATGATCAAGGTCAAACCTAATTATGACCTCCCTGGGCCCAAAGACCACCTTAAACTTGACCCTATTCTCAACAAGTCTCCTCACGGCATCCGCGGTCACGGATAACTGCTTAGGCGTTGGTTTACCCTTAGGGCTTCTTTTGCGTAGCTCGCTGAGCTCCTTCTTAGTCTCCTCATCCTTAATTTTCACGATACCTTTAACATCATCAACTAGTATGTAATCGCCCTGATAATCAACAACCTCGAAATTCTCTACATTATTAACCATACTTATCAACTCATTAATAGACACTTGCCTAGTCATTATTATTACGGGGAGGTGACAGGGTTTATATGCATTTCATTAACCTACTCCGACTTAATCAACGATAAGTAGCGCTTATACCTACTGTCATGAGTTGCCAAATGCCTAATCGCATCCTCCAAACTAAAGAATAGGGCGCCGCACTCCTTACCATCCTTACCCCTATACTTACACCTTATATGTGCAGCTTCGCCCTCATACACAATCTCAAGAACAGACCTTAAATCTCCAGGTATTTCTGGGAATGTACCACTCATACTAACCTTAATAATTACGATTTAGAACCTACTTATAAATGGTGTGTCTCGGTATTTACGGCCTTACACGCCTTTAATGATGTGATGTACGTGATTGGTTATCGTGCGTTGTTAGTTAAACATTTATTAATTAGTTACTTAATGATGTGATGACCTAGATGGTTAGCCAGAGGGATGTTAGGGATGTATTATTATCGGTACCCCATTATAGCCTAAATCCCTACATAAATAAGTGCCCTAGTTGTGGATCAATAATGCTAATTGACGGCGAGTGGGTTAGGGAGGATAATAGGCACAGGGTTAAGCTTATTGAGAGGTCACTAACATGCCCAAACTGCAAGGTTAGGATAAGGCAATACGTGTACCTACAGTAACGAGGGCACGCCCCTATGTACCCCGACGAGATACAACGATTAATGGATAGGGCCTCGTCGTACATGTTCATATCAGCCATGACGGCCTTAGTATCGGTAATACTAGTGGTTACGGCGGCAAATTTCCTATCAAATGAATTACCACCATCAATAGCCGTTAAGTACTTTCAAATACTCTCATTCCCCGGGTTGAATGCGGTGACGGGTCTCATAGCCCTATCCTCAATAATGGCCGTGATTGGCGGGTTCGTGGTTTACATGGCAAGGTCAAGCCTGAATAGGAGGGAATTCAGAGGTTTAGTATCGATAATAACCACTGGACTTATCTTCCTGGCAATAGCGCTTCTCTCGTCAGTCGGCATTTACTTTGTTTATCAGTACTACGTAGGTTCACCTGTGATGCTAGGACCATTACTACTAGGTACCTCATCACTATTCACATCAATAATACTACTAGCCACATCATTAGTACTGACGTACTTATCATTAACGATGTCCAAGGAGTTAGGAAGGAGGTATAAACCACGTGGGGTTAGGAGACAACGCCCACCACCTCCACAACCTCCAACCTAACTTATCCCTATATCAATATCAAGTAATAATTTAGTAAAGTATTGCGTACGTACTCCGACGTTAAAAGATTTATATATCAATTTAAATTGGGCACGGTGTATGCCGAAATCCGTAGTTGTAATAGGTGATTCGCCAATACCAGATAGGCCGAGCAGGGACTTGGTTATTTACGCAAGAGACGCTGGTTTAAATGCAACCTATATGCCGATCTCGCGAATATCGGTCAAGGTTGACAAGGAGGGGTCATTCACCGTAATTAGAGATAAGCCGTTTAAGGTCGATGGGGTTTTCCTTAGGAGCCTGGGCGTACTTATCGACGTTGAGACATTCTTCAGGAGAGCCATAACAATCAGGATGCTTGAGGGTGGTGGTACAATCGTGATAAACCCACTAGATGGATTATTAAAGACTAGGAACAAACTGGAGACCACGGTTATACTCAAGAACAGGGGGTTACCCGTACCCGATACCGTAGGTACTGAGGACATATTGTACGCCTACGATGTTGCCAAAAGCATGAAGGAGGTCGTGATTAAGCCATTACAGGGATCAAGAGGTTATGGTGCAGTTAAGGTTGATGATGCCGATGTTGCGTTCCAAATAATGAGGACATTGCTCACGTTTAAGAAGCCGATATATCTACAAAGGTATATTGAGAAGCCAAACCGCGACATAAGAGTAATGGTCATTGACGGGGAAGTCTTTGGATGCATGGTGAGGGTTGCGCCGAATGGTCAGTGGAAGACCAATGTTGCCCAGGGTGCGGTGGGTAAGCCATGTGTTAATATTGATAGGGCGGTCATGGAACTCGCAATAAAATCCGTAGAATCCCTCGGCCTAATTTACGGTGGTGTTGACATTGGCGAGGGTAAGGACGGTTACGTGATATTCGAGGTCAACGGTTCACCTGACTGGGCAGAGTTAACCGCAGTGACCGGTAGAAACCCAGCAAAGGCCCTTGTTGCCTCGATGATTAAGAGATTGAAATCTTAATCGCGTAAGGTTTATTTTACCACCTAATTCGATAATTCTGCAGTGACTAGGTGGTTAATTCGTTGTGATAGGTGCGGTACGGAATCCACACTAAACGTAGGCTTCGACCTAACGAACCTAGGCAGTAAGCTGTACATATACTGTGAGCATTGCAGGAGGAATACTGAGCATACCGTGCTTGGTTATTACGATGACGACACCGGCGAGTTCACGCCCTTCGAGAAGGCACTATCAATTAAGTATAAGTCGTTATAGTTAGTAGCAATCTTTCTCGAGCTCCATCCTTAGGGAAAGCAATTCAGACCTGGTCTTCCTCAATTGGTTAAGTAGCTCCTCAATGCCAGATAATTCCCTCTTCTCATCATCGCCGAGATCGCCAACCACCTGCTTAATCATTAACTCACCCTTCCTCTTCTCGGCATCGCCTATCTTCCTATCCAACTCCGCGATTAGGTCGTTTATAGAGCCAACCTTGTCGTTACACTGCCTTATCCACTTAACCCTCTCCCTCTCGAGCCTCTCCCTAATGTCCCTATACAAGTCCTCCTTAATACCACCCTGGAGAAGCAAGTCGCTGAGTCTATTCAATTTGTCCACTATGTCCCTAAGCCTCTCCCTAATACTGGCAACCTCATTCCTAAGGGTACTCACAATACTTGCATATTCGTCATTAAACCTCTGGAAAACCACCTTATCGGCCATAAACACGGCACCAACCTCATTAACGTTAAATTCCTTAGTACTGCCATCGCCCATTCTCACTATTATGGATATGGGCTTAAGGTCATTCTTACTAAGCTTTATACCGTCAACCGTACCGATGACTCTACCGTCACCTAGAGTAACTGGTTTACCCACGTACCTCTTAAACCTCTTCTCTACTGATTTCGGAGAATTAAAGAATTTAAATATCATCAATCTCACGACTAAACTACAATATAAATAGATAATCCATAATGCACTACTGTATTGAGATAGGTATTACATAATCACTAAGCAAGGTGCAATATAATCAATGAAAAAGTATACGTTGCTTCCAATAAACGAAACATTTTAACTATGTATTAATTGATGTACTTGTTTCTCATATCTTTACCCTTATTTCCCCACGGCTCTTTCCAAAGCGATATATTTATAAATATGCGTTCTGAAGATGTTTATGTATGGTAAAGCTAGAGGATCTGGCTAAGAAGGAATACGAAGTTGAAGGACACAAGTTGAAGCCTACGAAGGTTTGGAAGGTGCAGCCTAAGGGTAGGAAGGGTTTTGTGATGGCGTTGTTCAAGACGCCAGATGGTAAGACTGTTAGGAAGGTAATAGCGAAGGTAGACGAACAAGGAAACATAATAACCTAAACAAAACAAAAACAAACCAAAAATCAAATTAAAAACAATCCCTTTATTTTTATTTCAGCACCCTTAGGCAAAATAAAGTATTAATACTAACATCGTCACTACCTCATTAGTAACTATGAATTGTTGGCTTAGTATAACCAGGGACTGTGCAGAACCCTGCCGTTGCTCAAGTCAGCATCCATTAATGCTAAGTTTAAATCCTGGAATAGAGAGTGGGGACATTATAATAATTGCAGAGGAGACAGGTGTGCCATGTTGTATAGCCGTGGTGCATGGTATTAATAGCCCTAGTGAAAACAGGGTTTATGTATATCTAAGTGATTGTAAAGATCCCAATATCCT
>LOCH01000051.1 GCA_001516765.1 Vulcanisaeta sp. MG_3
TTAATCGTGCTTAATAACGTGGTTAATGATTTCAAGATACCCCTTACATTATGTCTATCAATTGTTATTGATCCTCTACGTGGTATCAGTGCCAGTACTATGGAGCCCCTAGCGTGGCAGTCTCCATGGGCGTCAATAATTATGGCGCGTTGTTGCGATGCGCAATCGTCAATTTTGACCATGCTGTAACCTAATTCATTGATTATATCCATTAACCACTGAGGTGCATCACCATACACATAGATCAATCGTTATCACCGCATACACTAAAATCAACGCACCCTAATCAGCTTGGTGCTCCTAAGAATCCCTTCTCCATATCCTCAATATCCCTCATTATCTCGCTTACGGTTTCCTTAATAACATCAAGTGGAGGCTTACCCTTAGTCTTTATCCTAAACCTAACATTCTGCGTGAGTGGGTGGTCCACATCGTACATTGCATACTCAACATCAGGCCTCTTGAGTAAATACTCTACCAAGGGTGCGAATAATGTGTAGGTTTCACCTTGGACCACAGCCTCTAGATAGTTATCCTCAACCTTAACAACACTTATTTTAATCACAAAATCACACGGTACAACTTCTGGAAATAAAAACTTTAGCCCTAAATTTTATTAGTATCATAAAAATAGGTCCTTTAAGTGATGAGAACCCCCGTAGCGGATAATGAAGAGTTCACGTACCGGCTGAGCGATTTGTTCCTTTTAATTCTCAGTCGTTGGCGAATTAATCACCGTTCATGAAAGGGTGCATTCATCACCCTCTGCAAAAACTACTCACCGGTTGGTGGGCCTCCACGTAATCTGCCCCTCCTTTTCGTATCCCTCATCCTATTTATCTCCCTATCGATCCTCTTAAGTAGGGTTTCGAACGCGTACCTAACCGCATTAACCGGATCCCAATCAACCTCATTTACCGTGTACGTGTTTACATTATCCTTAAGCATCACGTGAACCGAGTACTTACTCCTCTTCTCCTCACCACCTTTCTCATACTTCTTAATGTTTATCTTTAGGTCTATCACATTCACCATCCTATTTATCTTAGCGACGTAATTACTAACAACCTTCTCAATCAAAGCCTTAGTATCCTCATCAACATCAACAAGCCTAGCCTCTATGGGCACCTCCTCATACGGCCTAAGCACAGCCTTAATAACGTCATAACCAGAGATAACACCAACCACCGAATCCCCGGAAATAACCGGTAACCCGGAAACCCCATTCTCAAGCATCACGCGGACAGCCTCACTCAATTCATTATTACCTTCTATGGTTATGGCGGGGGTTGTGGCTATAGCCTTAACGGGCGCCGCTAATATGTCATCCTCAGTACCCACCACATCACCACGCCTACTACGCCTTGGTATTGATGCGTAGTACAGCCTCTCGACTATATCACGCATACTGACTATACCATACAGCTTACCCGAGTCTAGGACAGGTAGTCGTGTTATCCCATGCCTAATCATGAGCCACTTAGCCCTAGCCACAGCCTCATTACCATCGATGGTTATTGCCGGTTTAGACATCACCGAGGAGACAGAGACCCTAGGCAACCTTTGATTCCTCAATAGGTAATCAAGCATTTTTTCCCGAGTTAGGATACCGACCAGGTTCATGTTCGAGTCAACAACGGGCAATGCCCTAGCCCTCAACGTTAATACCTTACCCATTGCCTTAACGAAATCCGCGTCCTGGTTTATGGAATAGGGTGGTGACATGACACTGGAGACCTTGGACTTAAGACTAACCCTACGCCCAAGCAACTCCCTATAACTTAACACACCCACTAACTTCCCATTATCATTAATCACAGGTACGATCCAAGCCTTGAAATCCCTCATGTCGGAGATAACCTTTGAAATTACATCCTTGGGCTTCGCGATAATGATCACGTTATCCATCAATTCACCAACAGTGGGTAGACTCATCAATGTGTAACTATGAAGCCCTTTTAATAATTTAATGGGTATAGTTTTATAAGCCGTTGTTGCAATGGGCGACGCGTGGAATGCCAGGAAGCCGTAAATAATGTAATACCGGTCATACACAATCCAGCCAGTGTACAGAAATTACTCGATGCAATAAAGGTATCACTCGGCTTTGGGGTGAGGACTATAGTCGTCACCAAGGCCGTAGGTTCAGCGGCACAGCAGGGCATTCCAGAGGCCTTTAGGTTGGTGATGAGGGTTGGGGCATCATTAATAGTGCTTCCCGACATTAGGGATGCTGTGGAGTTACTAAAGCCCGATCATATATACTTCCTAAGCACCAAGGGCGAAATAATGGGTGATCTCAATGGTAGGGTGTTACTTATTGTTCAAGCCTCGGATCAGCAATTTATGCCGAGTGAATTGAATTTAGGTAGGCAGGTTAGAGTTTTGGGTAGGGACGTGGGTAGTACCGCATTGTTAACGCTGGCCTTAAATAAAATCCTTGGTTCATGTATTGAATGAGCGCTAAATGGGTTACTACTTAAAAATACGCCATCTCAAGTAGCCTTGGTCGTAATGTCGGCATTCACAGATGCATTAGCCATAATGATCGTGCTCCTGGTAATAGCCCTAATCACAGACGCGGCAATAATATATGTAACCCGTAGACTAGCCGCGAAAAACCCAAACGTGGTTAAGCTGCAGAGGTACGAGGCCGGCAACCCACCAGTTGGTGAGGCTAGGTACGTATTCCCAATACAGTACGTTGGCTTCCTGCTGGTGTTCCTGGGCATGGAGCCTGTCATAGTCATTTTGCTGATTTTATCATCAGCTGCGGTGGTTGGTATGCCCATAGTGATCATGATACTTGTGATTTTATTAATAGCATTACCGAGCGTTTATGTAGGTTATAAATACGCACTGAAGATGGCTTATCCCAAAGAATTTTTAAGAAGAGCAGGTAGGTGAACCTGAATGTCAATTGATAAGATAGTAGAGCCATACAAGAAGTGGGGCACGAAATACTCACTCTGGCCAATACACCTGGTCACAGCCTGCTGCGGAGTTGAGATGGCACACACCTGGAACCCTGCCTACGACGCCGAGAGGCTCGGCTCACTTCCCTGGCATGCACCGAGACAGACAAACCTAATCCTGGTGGAGGGTACCATAACCTTCAAGATGGCGAGGGTTTTGAGGTTCATTTGGGAGCAGATGAGTGATCCCAAGTACGTAATTGCCATGGGTTCCTGCGCCGCCGAGGGAGGCATATTCTGGAATAGCTACCATGCAGTTCCCGTTAGTAAGATCGTACCAGTGGACGCCTACGCAATTGGGTGCCCACCAACGCCCGAGTCCGTGATCCAGATGATAAGGATCGTACAGAGGAAGATAGAGAGTGGCGAGGCCAGGGCTAACATTAAGCCGAGGACGATAGACCTAACCAAGGTGCTCATCCCATCACCAACAAAGCAACCAGCGCCAAACCCACCACATAGGATTACGCCAAACCCGCATATACCGGTATGTACCGAGAAGAAGGTTGATTGGGCCTTCGGTTATGATTACGTTAATAATCAATTAATGCCCGCACTGAAGGAATCGGCAAAGAGGATTGTGGTAACGGACATCAATAGAGTGTGCATTGAAGTAACACCAGATAAGATAAGGGATGCTGCCCAAGCATTGTATAAACTGGGTTTTGATCACGTTAAGTCGGTGAATGTAATCGACGTGCCGCACGAGAATAAGTTCTATGTTGAGTACTGGGTATCCAGCTACAGTAGGAAGGAATTAATGCCGGTGCTCGTTGCATTAACGACCGAGATACCCAGGGACAACCCGAGGGTGCCCAGCCTAATTGATGTATGGACCAGTGCGGATTACATGGAGAGGGAGATGTATGACTTCTTCGGTGTTTGGTTTGAGGGTAATCCATGGATGGGTAGAAACTTCCTCCTAGACCCAGACACACCGGTTAAGTTCCCGTTGAGGAAGGACGTACCAATAGTGAGGGAGTTCTACCTAGTCGATAGGGAGTTCCCAGGTGTTGCAATACCAACGGCTCCAGCCAAACCAGCTGCACCAGCGAAGCCGCAAGCGACACAGCAGAAACCAGCACAGGTTCAACAGCCCCAGTCAAAGCCAGCGCAGGCCGATGCAGCAAAGCAAGAATCCGGTTCGGGTGATTGGCGTGGGTAGCAAGGAGAGGTATGTGGAATTGTCGATGGGGATGGAGGTACCTGAGGAGTTCGTTAAGAACTTCGTGCCAATACCTAAGGAGTACGTGGAGGAGGCGTACAGGAGTGATGAATACCTGGTATTCATAGGACCGCAGCACCCAGGTAGTGGTCACATGAGGATAATACTCAGGCTCAAGGGTGACTACATAGTGGATGCAATACCGGACCCGGGCTACGTCCATAGGGGTGTCGAGAAGCTAGCAGAGACGAGGCTCTACATACACATACTGCCACTCATAGAGAGACCCACAATACAGGACTCGGCAAACTTTGACCTGGGATATTCGAGGGCGGTGGAGAAGCTCGCAGACCTCGATGTACCAAAGAGGGCACAGTACATCAGGGTAATACTCGCGGAGCTAAGTAGGATCGCAACCCACCTATACGATACGGGCATTACTCTCCGTATTCATTGGTCACTCCACAGGCTACATGTGGGCCTTCGGACTCAGGGATGTAATTAACGAAGCCTTCATTAGAATAACAGGCACAAGAACAACGCTCAGTTACACAGTACCAGGTGGTGTCAGGTGGGATGTTAAGCCGGAGGTTTTGGATTTCGTTTATGAATTAACGAACTACCTCGAGAGGAAGATGAAGGATATGGAGTCAATATTCGTCAAAAACCCAGTAACTATTCACAGGCTCAGGGAGGTCGGTGTACTATCGAAGGATGAAGCCATCAAGTACGGGTTGGTTGGTCCATTCCTAAGGGCATCTGGTGTGGAGTACGATGTTAGGAAGGTGGAGCCTTACGAGGTGTATAGCGAGTTTGATTGGGATATACCCGTGGCCGATGAGGGCGACTCCTACTCAAGGTTCCTGGTCAGGGTTGAGGAGATTAGGCAGAGCATTAAGATAATTAGGCAGGCGGTTAAGAACATACCAGACACACCAATACTCAGTGAGAAGATACTATCCAGGATACCACCGAAGGATAGACCGCAGGCGGCCAGGGACATAAGGACATTCCTAACAAAGACCCACACAGGACTAACGCCAGGTGCCGGTGAGGTAACCACACTAACTGAAGCCTCAAGGGGATTACTGCTCTTCACGTTGGTATCGGATGGGCATAGTAACGTACCGTATA